>JASFSB010000069.1:0-7950 GCA_050114615.1 Gammaproteobacteria bacterium | reverse complement strand
CCGCGTGAGGTCCGCGCCGCCGTTGTGGAAAACGGAGTGCTGCAGGAGATTCACATCGAAAGGGCATCGCGTCGCGGCCTGATCGGAAATATCTATAAAGGGCGAATTTCTCGCGTCCTGCCTGGCATGCAGGCTGCCTTCGTTGACGTTGGCCTCGAACGCACGGCATTTTTGCACGCCTCGGACATCGCCCGCAGTTCCAGCGAGGACGCGCCCGAACGGGAAGGCAGTGAGAATATTCGCGAATTCGTGCACGAGGGCGGGGAACTGCTGGTGCAGGTGCTCAAGGACCCTTTAGGCACGAAAGGCGCTCGGCTGACGACCTACGTAACCATTCCGTCGCGTTACCTCGTCATGCTGCCGCACAGTAATGGCGTGGGTGTCTCGGCCCGCATCGAGGATGAGGAAGAGCGTGAGCGGTTGCGCTCGATGACAGAGCAGCTTGCAGAGGATGATTTGGATGCGGGTTATATCGTGCGGACAGCCGCTGAAGGCGCGCAGTTCGAAGCGCTGCGCGCCGATATGATTTTTCTGCGCAAGTTGCGTGATGCGATATTCGAGGCGGCGAATCGTGCGCCGGCCGGTTCACTCGTGCACGCTGATCTGCTGCTGCCACAGCGCGTGCTGCGGGACATGCTGAGCCCTGAAATCGAACGCGTTCGCGTCGATTCGCAGTCCGTTTTCGAATCGTTGCGCGACTTCGCTGAACGTTTCATACCGCAGATGGTCCCGAAGATCGAACTGTACTCACAGGATCGGCCTCTGCTGGATCTCTACGGCATTGAAGACGATGTCGCGCGAGCGCTCAAGCGGAAGGTTCCGCTGAAATCCGGTGGCTACGTCATCTTCGATCAGACCGAAGCGATGACGACAATCGACGTCAACACCGGTGCTTTCGTCGGACATCGCAATCTCGAGGAAACGATTTTTCGAACGAACCTCGAAGCCGCTGTGGCGATTGCGCGGCAGCTCCGCCTGCGCAATCTCGGTGGCATCATCATCATCGATTTCATCGATATGACCGAGTCGGAACATCAGCGCCAGGTCATGCAGGCGCTGGCGGACAGACTCTCCGGCGATCATGCGAAGACTCAGATCATCGACGTATCGCCGCTTGGTCTCGTGGAGATGACGCGCAAGCGCACGCGGGAAAGTCTCGAACATCTGATGTGCCAGACTTGTCCAAGCTGTGAGGGCAGAGGCTACGTCAAATCTCACGAAACGGTTTGTTACGAGATTTACCGTGAAGTCCTGCGTCAGCATCATCAGTTCGAGTTTCAGGAATTGATGGTGCTGGCCCGTCCGGGCGTGATTGAGCGACTGCTTGATGAAGAATCGGCCATCATCGCGGAGCTGGAAGAAATAACGGGAACGCCGATTCGACTGCAAAGCGAGAGTCTGTATGCGCCTGATCAGTTCGACGTCGTGTTGATGTAGGCGCAGAAGAGAATCGACATGTGGACGCGGTTGCGGAACTTGCTGAGATTTCTGGGCGTGCTCGCCGGCGGGCTCGTCATTCTCGCTGCGCTCATGCTCGGCGCGTTTCGCCTGTTCGCAGCGAGTCTGCCGGGCTACAAGCAGGACCTTCAGGCCTGGGTCGCTGATACGCTCGATCTCAACGTCGAATATGAAGGCATCGATCTGCGCATGGGATTCGCAGGGCCGGAGCTCGCCTTCTTCGATGCGGAATTATCGCGGGAGGAGTCGTTCCAGCCATTCGTGGTCGCGAGTCGGGCGAGTGTCGTAATCGATCCGTTCGCTTTGTTGTTCGATCGCCGTCTCGTGCCCACGCGGCTCGTTTTCGACGGTATCCAGGTTACGCTGCAGCGCCTGCCGGACGGCACTTTCGCCGTAGCCGGTGCGCCGGAGGCTCAGTCTGCAGCCACGGCCGATTCGTTCGCGCTGCCTGAAGAAGTGAGTTTGCAGGTGCGCGACAGCGAAGTTCTGTACATCGATGAAATTCGCGGGATCCGCTGGCAGTTCAGTGATGTGCGCGCAGATGTGGAGCAGGAGTTTCGTGCGTTCTCGGTCAGCGTTTCCGCCGAGCCGCCGGAGAGATTTGGTGAACGTATCAGTGTTACTGCTGACGGTTTCACCACGGGTTCAGCAGCTGTAACCGACGACTGGCGTGCGTTTGTCGCGCTGCGTGGCGCAAGCGTCGAGGGCCTTACGGAGCTGTGGCCTGATGCCGGCATCGAATCCGGTACGGGTGATGTTTCACTCTGGCTGCAGTCCGACGACGGCAATATCGTCAGTGCGCTGGCGGATGTCGCCGTCGAGGACGTCGTCATTCCGTATCGCAGCGAGCGGTACGCATTCGAGCGCATCGCGTTTATCGGTGAGCTGACTCGCAACGCAGACGAATGGTCCGCCATTTTGAGCGACGTCAACGTGACCGGACCCCAGGGGTCCTGGCCGCGTGGAACAACGTCGAGCCTGAGCTGGAGAACGGGGGTCGGTACATTCGAGTTTCTCAGCGAGTACGTCAGGCTGGACGACCTGCTGCCGTTGGCCGCGGCAATGCCGGCTTCGCAACTGCGTGATCGATACCTGGCGCTGGAGCCGCGTGGAACGCTCGAAGACGTGGCAGTTCGTAAACCAGGCGAACAGTGGGATGATTTTGAAATCTCCGGCCGATTTTCGGGGCTCGGAATCAGTCAGTGGAACGGCTTTGAGCAATTGAGCGGATTCACCGGCGAGCTCAGAGCTGACACCGGCGGGGGTACGCTCGAACTCGCCAGTCCGAACGTCCGTGTGCTGCAAACGGATCTGCTCGACAGAGCCGTCGATGTGTCGGCGCTGAACGGATTTATTCAATGGCGAGAAGGCCGTGATGCGATACGCATTCTCAGCGACGAATTGTCGTTTGAGTGGCTGGGATCAACCGTGACCGGCAGCGGCGAGTTTGCTGTGCCACATGACGGCACCTCGCCCATGCTCGATCTGGCGGTGGAGTTGACATCGCTGCGGGTTGCCGAGGTGCTGCCGTTCGTCGTCGCGGCGCCGATGGATGAGCGGCTCAGGCAGTGGCTCGAGTCCTCACTCGGTGAAGGAACGCTCGATAAGACCGACATTCAGTTCTACGGTCCCGTGCGCGCGTTTCCATTCGACGGTGGGGAAGGTGAATTCGTTTCCCGCTCTCAGGTCAGCGGCGGTGCGGTCGACTACGTTCCACAGTGGCCGCGAGCGGAGGGTTTCGACGGAATTCTCGAGTTTCGCAACGCGAGTCTGAAAGTCAGCGGTCGCGCTCAGGTGCTCGGAAATGTCAGTGAAGACGTCGTCGTCGCCATTGCCGACGTCCGCAGTCCTGTGCTGAGCATCGACGCGAACACGCAAGGGCCGCTCGGGGACGTGCTGGAGTTCCTGCTGAGCGCACCGCAGATCGCCGGATATCTGGGTCCGGATTATGCGCGGCTGCGTGCTCCGGGCGGCCTTGCGCGACTGCGTCTCGATCTCGATGTTCCGTTACCACAGACAGAGGGTTACGAGCTGTCAGCGGACCTCGAGGTCCGAGACGGTGTGCTTGCACTTGCCGAATTCGGACCTCAGGCGACGGAAATCAACGGTCGACTGAGCCTTGCTGAAGGTCAGGTCTCCGGCGCGGGCATTCGTGCGACCTTCCTTGATGGCCCGGCTGTCGCCGATGTCGAGGTGCCGATGCAGGCAGGTTACCGTACGCGTTTGAGCTTCACCGGCGAAGTATCGGCGGATTCGGTCGTGGAAGCGTTCGATCTTCCATACGGAGCGCACGTCGCCGGTCAGACCCGCTGGGAGGGTTTCGTGTTACTGCCGGAGGTCGCCCCCGGTCCGGACGCTTATCGTGAGCCGACGGTCGTCGATGTTCGTTCGAATCTCAACGGCGTCGCCCTGCATTTCCCCGCACCTTTCCAGAAGGCCCCCGCGGCTGCCACCAATCTCGGAGTGACGTTTTTGTTCACTTCACGCGGCGGGCTGGAGGTGACCAGTCATCTCGGAGCGAATCGCCACTTCACCGGTGCCTGGGACATCACCCCGGACGGTTTCGAGTTTGTCAATGGCATCATTGCATTCGGTGCAGAGTCGGATCGGCCGATGCCGGCGCGAGGGCTCGCGATTGTCGGCGACCTGCCGGCCGTCGATGCCGACGAATGGCTGGCGCTCAGTGGCGCACCGCAGATCGGCGGAGCCGGCCCGATGCTTGCCGAGGCGGATCTGCGTTTCAATGATTTACGGCTGTGGCAGCAACCACTCGGGCCGGTCGAACTGAACGTGGGTCGGTCTGCGAACTCGTTCGATATTTCGATCGACAGCGCAGTGCTTGCAGGGCAGATCAATCTTCCGCAATCCTTCGGGACGCGCGCTCCGGTTACGGCGTCCCTGCAGCGGCTGTACTGGCAGCCGGGCCGCGGTCAGCAGACCAATACGGCGGATCCGCGTCGCTGGCCGGGCTTCGAGGTCGACATCGAAGACTTCAGGCTCGGCATGCGCCGGATCGGGAGCGTGCATGCACGGGTCGAAGCCGATCCTCTGGGCCTGCGGCTGGTGTCCTTCAATGCCAGTTCTCCCAGCCTCAGCGCCGAAGGCAGCGGGGCCTGGCTGGTGGATCGCGGTACGACGACGTCCCGCGTCGCCGTCAGTGCAAGCTCGAACGATGTCGCGTCTGCGCTTTCGGACTTCGATCTCGATCCCGTGTTATCAGGCGACGAAGCCGAACTGACAGCGGCGTTGCGCTGGCCGGGCGGGCCAGCGGGCAACTGGCTCGATCACGTTTCCGGCGACCTTTCTCTGCGGATTGCCGAAGGCAGCATGCTCGATATCGAGCCGGGTGCCGGTCGTCTGGTCGGTCTGATGAGCATCGTGGCATTGCCTCGCCGACTGGCGCTCGATTTTCGCGATGTGTTCAATCGCGGATTCGTGTTTGATGAAATCAGCGCGGATTTTGCGATCATCGACGGTAATGCCTTCACCGATAATCTGATCCTCGCCGGACCCGCAGCAGAAATCGGGGTTGCCGGTCGCACCGGGCTCCGCGACAAGGATTTCAGACAGCAGGCAATCGTCACTGCAGAGCCGGGCAACATGCTGCCGACGGTCGGCGGTCTGATTGCCGGACCCGGCGTTGGTGCAGCCTTGCTGATCTTTACACGTATCTTCAAGCGGCCACTCAGGGGTATCGGGCGCGCTTCGTATTGCATTACCGGGAGCTGGGATGAGCCATCGGTCGAAAGACTGACTGCCGAGCAACTCGAGGCAGAGGAAATCTGCGCCGATCTCCCGCCTGACTGGGTGGTGAGCGCCCCGGCACAACCGGCAGCGCCATGAAGGTAGCAGCAGTGCAAATGTGCAGCCAGACCGAGCCGCAGCGCAATCTGCTGCAGGCAGAGGACCTGCTCGCACAGGCGGCCGCCCAGGGGGCACGACTCGCCGTGTTGCCGGAAAACTTCTCGTACCTCGGGGCGCAGGATGCCGATCGCCTGGTCGCGGCGGAGCACCCTGACGACGGCCCGGCGCAGACATTCCTGGCCGAACAGGCGCGCGCGCATTCGATGTGGATCGTCGGCGGCACGGTACCGATCCGATCACCGGACTCGGGACGTGTGTTTTCGCGTTCTGCACTCATTGCTCCCGATGGCAGCGTACGGGCACGCTATGACAAGCTTCACCTGTTCGACGTCGATGTTCCTGACAAGGCGACCGAAAGTTATCGCGAATCGGATACGACCGTCGCCGGCGATGGTCCGGTTGTGGGTGAAGCGGATTTCGGCAGGATTGGTATGACCGTTTGCTACGATCTGCGTTTCCCGGCGTTGTTCCACCGCCTGAGCGTTCTCGGGATGGACATGCTCGTCGTGCCGGCAGCATTCACCGTGCCGACGGGCCGGGTACACTGGCACGCGCTGTTGCAGACGCGCGCCTTTGAATCGCTCACTTATGTCGTCGCGGCAGGGCAGTGGGGCGAACATGCGAATGGCAGACTGACGTGGGGTCATTCCGCTATTTTCTCTCCGTGGGGCGAGTGTCTCGGTATGCTCGAGTCCGGTGTCGGAGTCGTGTGCGCGGACGTCAATTTCGATCGGCAAAGTGAGTTGCGCCGAAAATTTCCCGTGCTGGCCCATCGCAGGGAATTCTAAGGACCAGAAAATATGAATCAGACTTCTTCCGAAAACGATGCACCGTTGTCCGGTCACGATTGCGTTGCGCAGGTGAACGAGCGGATGCTCGCACCGGCGGGACTGGACTTGCCCGGTCTCGAACGAACGATAGGTCGATTGATGAAGACACGCCTCGATTACGCCGACCTGTACTTTCAGCTTTCGCGCCAGGAGTCATGGTCCGTAGAGGACGGTATCGTAAAAAGTGGTGCCTACAGCGTGGATCAGGGGGTTGGCATTCGCGCAGTTGTCGGGGAAAAGACCGGATTTGCCTACTCGGATCGTCTCGAGCTTCGTGCAATCGAAGATGCTGCGGATGCGGCGCGTGCGATTACGCGTCAGCACGGCAGTGCGAGTGTCTGCGTGTCCAATGCAACCGAAGCACGTTCCCTTTACGTGGATTCCGACCCGTTGCTCAGTATCAGCGATGATCGGAAGGTTCAGATGCTCGCAGAAATCGATGCGGGTGTGAGGAAACTCGACGAGCGCATCGTGCAGGTCAGCGCGAGTCTCGCCGCAGTGCACGATCTCGTGCTGATCCTGGCCTCCGACGGCACACTGGCCGCCGATGTGCGGCCACTCGTGCGCATGAACGTCTCCGTCATTCTCGAGCACAAAGGCCGCAGAGAGCAGGGCTACGCCGGCACCGGCGGCCGCTACAGCTATGAGCGATTTCTCGATTCGAAGCTGCAGGAGTCTCTTGCGCGCGAAGCGGTTCGCCAGGCAGACGTCAACATGCGGGCGATTCCGGCGCCGGCGGGCAACATGACCGTCGTGCTTGGCCCCGGATGGCCGGGCGTGCTGCTGCACGAGGCAATCGGTCATGGTCTGGAGGGAGATTTCAACCGGAAAGGCACGTCCGCATTTTCCGGCAGGATCGGTGAACGTGTAGCCACTGAGCATTGCACGGTCGTCGATGACGGTACGTTGCCGCATCGTCGTGGTTCACTGCAGGTGGACGACGAAGGCACTGCAAGCGGGTGCACGACGCTTATCGAGAACGGCGTGCTGAAAGGCTACATGCATGACAAGATGAATGCGCGCCTGATGGGGCACCGCCCAACGGGAAATGCACGCAGAGAGTCCTTCGCGCATGTGCCGATGCCGCGAATGACGAATACCTATATGCTGCCCGGCCGTGATTCACCCGAAGAAATCATCGGATCCGTTCAGTCGGGTATCTATGCGAGCAACTTCGGTGGCGGACAGGTTGACATTACCTCCGGTAAGTTCGTCTTTTCTGCCAGCGAGGCTTATCTGATAGACAAGGGCAGACTCGGTGCACCGATCAAGGGCGCCATGCTGATCGGAAACGGCCCGGAAGTGCTCCGACACGTGTCAATGGTCGGTAACGATCTGGAACTGGATCCCGGAATCGGAATTTGCGGTAAGGAAGGCCAGTCGGTTCCGGTTGGAGTGGGTCAGCCGACACTCAGGATCGATTCCCTGACTGTCGGGGGTACGCAAACCGCTTAAGTAAAGCGCAGCACGAGTTCGTTGTGATCGCGATCAACGCAACCGAGGCGTCGATAAGCTATTGTCACTAAGCGCATTCTCGTGGGAGAAAAGACAGTGTTCGATGTTACGCTGACAGATTCCGAGTTCAGGAGTGAATTCGTCAATCAGGGGGAGTCGTGGATGCAGGATTCGCGTCTGGCTGAGCCCGATCTGGAGATTGACGGACTGAACCAATCGTTGCTTTCGCGTCTGCTGTCGTTGCTCGGTCTGGCATAGCGGGGAAAGCCTGACGCAATTCATGTGGCTGCCTGATCCTGTATACGAAGCCTTACCGTATGCGCTGCTTATCGCAGGCTCAGCG
>JASFSB010000068.1:0-7984 GCA_050114615.1 Gammaproteobacteria bacterium | reverse complement strand
GCCGGAGTCGCAGGTGTTCGCAACAAAGGCCGTCCGGCATTGCCGATGTCGCCCGAGAAGAACACCGATCGGGCCTTGCCGTTCTCCTCGAGCTCGAGAAGGATGCCGGCCGAGCCCAGAATATGGCCGGCATCGAAGAACGTGGCGCGCACGCCGTCTGCGAGCTGGATCGGCTTGTCGTAATGGGCGCGACGACCGAACAGGTCGGTTGCGTTCAGTGCGTCCAGGACGGAGTACAGCGGTTCTATCTCATGTTTGTGCCCGTGGCGCATTTTGCGCCGGCGCTGATAACGCGCCTCCTCTTCCTGCAGGTTCGCGGCATCGAGCAGGATGAGCCGTGCCAGTTCGCGCGTTGCGCCCGTCGCGACGATTTCGCCCCGGAACCCCCGCCTGCTAAGCAGCGGTATGCGACCGCAATGGTCGAGATGAGCATGAGTGAGCAGGAGAAAATCGATGCTTGCCGGATCGAATCCGAAATCGTCCGCGTTTTCTTCTTCGATTTCGCGTCCGCCCTGGTAAAGGCCACAGTCGACGAGGACCTTTCGTCCGGCGCACTCGATCAGATGACAGGAGCCGGTAACGTCACGGTCGGCTCCATGAAACGATATCTTCAAGCCTGCCCTCCGTTGGAATTTTCGCTCAATGCTCGTGAGAGTATCGTAGCGAGGCGCAGCCGGTTGCTCGTATGTGCAACGCTGTCCGTGCTGCAGATTTCGTTGACGCCTGCCCGACTGAGACGTTGCAGTGCATCCCCCACGAACAGCGCATGACTCACGACAACCGAAATGGATGCGGCCCCATGATCTGCGATCTGCCGAGCTGCTTCGGCAAGTGTATGACCCGTGCTCGCAACATCGTCGACCAGCACGACATGACGCCCCCCGTATTGACGTTCCGGCAGCTCGATACGCACGTCGTTGTCGCTGATGCGTGTTTTCAACGCCACGCCGAATTCGAATCCGCCGGGCGCCGCAATGACACTGACCCACTGCCGGGATTCTTCGTCTGGCCCGATCAGCAATGGATTGTCGTTACGTGATTGCAGCCACGCCGCAATCACAGGCGCAGCGCTCAACGCGATGGCTCGTCTCGCCGGCACCGCGTCCGCCAGGCGTTTCGTTCGATGCAGATGCGGATCGACGGTGATGACGGTATCGAAGCGACGCGCGAGCAGCGCTCCGACGACCCGCTGGCTGACTGCCTCGCCCGGATGGAACGCCACGTCCTGACGCATGTAGCACAGATAGGGCGTGACCAGTGTCAGTTTTTCAGCCCCGAGCCGGATCGCCGTCGAGGCGGCCAATTCGAGCTCGATCAGCCGCCGATTGGGATCGTCGAGGCTCGTGAACAGGATGACGTGCCCCGGCAGCGAGACAGGAAGCTGCACCCGGCTTTCGCCGTCGGGGAATCGATGCACGTCGATGTCGGCGTAATCGAGACCTGACTCGTTCGCCAGGGCTCGGGCCTGCTCCCGGTAGTCAGGAAAGCCAAGTAAGATCGAAGTTTCCCCGCTGTCGCGCATCTGCAATCTCCGAGCGGGATCAGGAAGCGAGCGTGAACCCGCTGTTTGATTCAGCGGCCGCCGTGGCGAAAGAGAAATCGGCTTCGAACTCCGCATGAATGCCGTAGAGCGGTTCGCCGCGGCGCACTTCGTCGCCGACCTTGCGATACAGATCGACGCCAGCACCGACATCCATCGGTGCGCCGGCCAGGCGGGCAATGCGGGCCATTTGCTGGTTGTCTATCGCAGCGACGTGTCCATCGGCCTGCGCCTCGATCTTCGACAACAGGCGGCCGGGTGCAGGCGGCGTCTCGACAGCACCCTGTGCCGCGACGATCGCCTTCATCTTTGTGAGCGCCCGGCCGGATTCGAGGATGTCGCGAGCGAGCGCATAACCCCTGCCGCCGCGTACGTCCGGATCGAATTCGAGAATACGGCTTGCGAGTTGCAGCGCCTTTTCGCGCAGGTCGCGCGGTTGATCCGGATCGTTCTTGAGTACCTGCATCACGTCGCGGGCTTCGAGGACCGGGCCGATCCCGCGACCGATCGGCTGAAGGCCGTCCGTGATCATGACATCGAGTTCCAGCCCGACGCGATCACCGACGTACTCGAACAGTTTACGCAGTCGCAGCGCAGCGGCCTGCGTGCGCACTTTGGCCGTCGGGCCCATTGGAATATCGATGAGCAAATGTGTTGCGCCGGCCGCAAGCTTCTTTGCCAGTATCGAAGCGACGAGCTGCCCGGGTGAGTCGATCGACAAAGGCCGTTCCACCGATATCAGAATGTCGTCGACGGGTGCGAGCTTCGCAGTTCCGCCCCATGCGAGGCAGCCGCGCTGGCGCCGCACGATTTCGCGCAGCCTGTCGGGCGCCAGCTCGACCTGCGCCAGCACTTCCATCGTGTCGGCCGTACCGGCTGGTGACGTAATTGCGCGGCTCGAAGTCTTGGGTATGAACATGCCGTGTGCCGCAACGATCGGCACCACGAGCATACTCGTCCGATTGCCGGGAATGCCGCCGATACAGTGCTTGTCGGCAACGAGCGGTTCCTGCCAGTCGAGACGCTCCCCGCTGTCGGCCATTGCCTGGGTCAGAAACAGTATCTCGTCTCGTTCCATGCCCGTCTCGCTGCAGGCGACGAGAAACGCGGCCAGTTCGATCTTGGCGTAACGATGTTCAGCGATATCGCTCGTGATCGCCTGGTAATCCCGCAAAGTGAGGCGCTCGCCGCCGATTTTGCGATGCACCGCCTGCAGCGAAGATGGTGGCCTTGCATGCGCCACCGTGACGGCGGCGCCTTCGGGCAGGCCCAGTTGCTGAAACGCGTCGATGCTCAGACCGAGTTCGTCAGGCTCGGTAATGTTGGCGGTATCGACGACATTCAACGAAGCAAGCAGCGAGCGATCGCCTGAATCACCACTAATTCGCACTTTGGACAGTGCCTGAAACCCTTCGCTTCGGTAAATCTGGCAGTCGCGATGCAGGTACGCGACGTTTTCCTTGTACGTATCGATCGCAACCCGTCGGAGCCGCAGAGTATGTTTTTCGCTCATTCGTCGTCCCGGCGGCTGTTGCCACCCAGCCAGCCTTTGACCCAGAAGTAGACGATCATTCCTGCAGCGACCATGCCCATCAGCATCAGGGCAAATGGATAACCAAAACGCCAGCCGAGTTCGGGCATATTCAATGGCGAAACGCGCCGATCGAAGTTCATGCCGTAGAGGCCGGCAATGAAACTCAGCGGGATGAATATCGTCGCGATGATCGTCAGGACTTTCATGACTTCTCCCAGCTTCGCACTGGTGCTCGAAATATAGACGTCCATCAGGCCGGAAGCGATTTCACGATATGTTTCGATCAGATCCATGAGCTGAACGGTATGATCGTAGCAGTCTCTGAAATAGACGCGGGTACCCGAAGTCAAAAGCGCCATTTCTTCCCTGCTCAACGCACTGAGCATCTCCCGGGAGGGCCACACCGCGCGCCGGATGGACAGCAGGCGGCGCTTCATATCGTGCAGTGAGGAAACGGCATTCGGATGCGGATTCGTGACGACGGATTCCTCGAGTTGCTCCAGCTGCTCTCCGAGCGTCTCGAGCAGTGGGAAGTAGCCGTCGATGACACTGTCGATCAGGGCATAGGCCAGATAATCGGCACCTTGTCCGCGCAGGCGGCTCGAGTCCTCACGGACGCGCGCACGAACGGCGTCGAAACAATCGCCGGCACGCTCCTGCACCGAGAGAACGAAGCCGTCGCCGAGGAATATCGACACCTGCTCGGTATTACCGCTTGCTGCCGCATCGACCATTCGAACGATGATGAAGAGATGGTCGTCGAAACCCTCGACTTTCGGGCGTTGGTGAAGATTCAAGACGTCTTCCATTGCCAGTTGGTGCAGTCCGAAAGTGGCCGCGATTTTCAGGATCAGACTCGTGTCCGCGAGTCCGGAGATATTCACCCAGGTGACACCATCGCTCAGGCGCAATGCGCCAAGATTGTCCGGGCTGACGTCGTGAAGCTCAGTGCATTCGTCCCGGGAATAAACGAAAGCGTCAATGGTCGGAAGCGACGCATCAGGTGGAGGTATCAGCGTTCCGGGCGGGGCACCCGGCGCGCTGCGGCGATGAATCGAGAAGATTCTGGGTCTAAGTGCGGCTGGTGTTTTCATCGCCTGTTGGCACTCGCCTGGTCAGTATCAGGTTTCCGGCCAGCGCAACGCCAGCCATTGTCCATACGATAACTGCTCCCGTTGGAAGGTCCAGCAGTGACGACAACATGATACCGAGAAGATACGAAATCCCGCCGATGGCATAGGCGCTGATTAGCCGTTGCTGCGCAGGCAGCCGATGTGTCGCCAGTGCCGGAATGATGAGGCTTGCGAAGACGAGATAGATCCCGACGACCTGCACGGATACGGTGACGACGATGGCAAAGCTGGCATAGAAACCGATCCCGCCCAGGCGTCGATGCGCGAATCGCCAAAACGCGAGCACCGCAACATAGACGATCACAATCGGTAACAGCGATTCCCATGTCGACCACAGGATCTGTCCGACCAGCAAGTCGCGAATGTGCTCGCTGCCGTGAGGATTGCCGGCCAGCAGCAGAATGCCTCCGGTGGCAGCGAGAATGAATACGCTGCCGATCAGGGGTTCCTGGGTCTTCGGCCATTTGCTTTCGGTCCAGTGCAACGCGAGGGCGGCGGTCAGCGCAGCGAGGACGGCGGCGATCTGCACCTCGATGCCGCCGTGCTCCCAGCTCATCGCATCCGCCATGATGACGCCGAGTCCGGCCACCTGCGCAATCGCGAGATCGATGAATATGATTCCGCGACGCAGCACTTCCTGACCGAAAGGCACATGCGTGCTGAGTACGAGAAGCCCGGCGCCGAGTGCCGGGCCGATGATCGTCCAGTCGAGCAGGTCCCAGTTCATTGCAGCGCCTCGAGCAACCGGTTGGCGATGTCGTCGAACCAGGCGAACAGGTCAGTCGCCTCGTCCGTGCCGCCGACGGTCAGCGGCAGCACGATCGCAGTAATGCCACTTCTTTCGGACAGCCAGTCGGAGGCGCGCGAATCCTGATAAGGCGCGCGAATGATCAAATCCGCGTTACCGTCGCTGAATCTCGAAACGAGCTGGCTCAGGTGGCCGGTTGTCGGCGGGATTCCGGGCACGGCTTCGAGCGTCGCGACCTCTTCCAGCCCAATCCAGCGTTCGAGATAAACCCAGGATTGGTGATGCGGAATGACGCGCTTGCCGCGCAGCGGGGCGAGACGCGACTCCCAGTCCGCGATCGCCGCGCGCCATCGTGCCGTGAATTCAGTTTCGCGCCTGGCGTACTCGGGGGCATTGTCAGGATCGAGCTGCTGCAATCTGCTGCCGAGTTCAGCGGCGATAATCGCAATGTTGTATGGATCTGTCTGTACATGCGGGTTGCCTTCCGGATGAATGTCGCCCTGGGTGCGATCGACGTTGGCCATCGCATTCAGACGCTCGACGAATGCGCTCGCTTCGAAGTAGCCGGGCGTGCCCGGTGCGACGTCCGGATTGTTCGCCTTTTGAAGGAGCGAGGGCAGCCAGCCGATCTCGAGCTGAGAGCCGCTGCAGATCACCAGATCCGCGCGCCGCACGTTCGCAATGAGGCTCGGTCGTGCCTGTATGTAGTGTGGATCCTGAAAAGCCGTCGTTGCGCTCGTCGTATTGACGCTCGAACCGCCAATCTCGTTCGCAAGCGCAGCCCACTCAGGTTCGCAGGTGAAAATGTTCAGCTCTGCATGAGCGGCGGCGGCAAGGAAGAGCAACACCACGGATAAACCAAAATGTTTCATGCTGGTGACTCCAGGTCAGAATGAATGCGCGCCATGCGCGCCAATGCTGTGCAGATACTGCAGGCCCCATTGTGAGTAATTGACGGGCCCCGTGTCCTCGCGCGAGTACTGCAGGCGCACGCGGCTGAACTCGCTGTTGGACCAGTCTGCCATGATCGTATAACGGCTCGGATCGCCGCCGCCGGGCGCCAGCGGCGTGCCGGCGAACAGCAGACCCGGATCGTCGAGCGAGAGTGAATCGAGCCTTGCGCCGAAACGCCAGCGCGGAATGGGTTGATAGACGGCTTGTGCATACCAGCCTTCGCGGTCGCTGTCGTATGGAAGCGGCACGAGGCCGATACCGGAATACGTGCCGGTCTCGCTATTCCAGAAATACTCACTCTGGAACACGAAGTTGCGCTGTCGCCAGTTGCCGTTGGGCGACCACTTCCAGACAAACTCGGCAATCGTCGTATCGGACTCACCGATAAAGGACAGTGGCAGATCTTCATCGCCCGAGGATCGCTCGAGTGCATCGCCGCTGATATGCGAGATTCCGGCGAGCCAGCTGTGGGACGTGCCGACATCGCCCCCGAAGTTGACGAACAGGCTCTTCGCGCCGCGTCCCGAGCGTGCTGAGCCATCGATCGGGAAGCGCGCGCCTCGTGTCAGCTCAGCCCCGACTTCGATATAAACACTGGTCGGTGCGATCCACCGCAGCTGTGCGCCGTCGTCTATGTATTGATCTCCCAGCATTGTCTGATAGGCAAGCGGCTGATCGGCGAAGTCCCAGGTATGTGCGTGCTTGTCGTTGAGGTAGCCGATGCCTGAGAAGAAACGCCCGAAGCGCAGCGCAAGGCCGGCTGGCAGGCGCAGCGTCTCGAGCCATGCTTCCTCGACCTCCAGCACCGCCTCGCCATCCTCGATCGCGATCGGGGCCGTCAGCCACGCCGTAAACTTGTCGTCGACGTTCGCGTTGATGTTGATTTCCGTTTCGCCGAGACCGAGCCCTTCCGGCTTCGGCCCGGCTTCGCCGCCGAAGGGAAATCCCGGAATCGAGTAACTGCCGGGATCGCGATCGAAGATCCAGGATTGTCCCTCGAATATCACGCCAATCGCCGGGTTGAAGGCCGTGTTGCCGGTCGTGCCGGTCGGCGTCAGTGGTGCAGCCGACGGGGCAGGTTGACGTTCGGCGGCGGCCAGCCGTGCTTCGAGCGCCCGGATGCGCGCGTCGTAGTCCTCGCGCAAAGCCGTGAGCTCGGCTCGAAGCACATCGATTTCGTTGTCCTGAGCTGTCGCGGTTGCAGCGGCGGAACAGGCCAGTACACCGGTCAGGAAGTAGCGTTTGCGTAAGCGCATGTCGTCGTCCTCAATTGACTAAATCGCTCACCGCCGTCGCAGCGTGTGCAGCCGGCGGCGAAATAATTGACGGATCAGTCGAGGACGGGTGGCGCGCGCTGACGAAAGAAGCTGAACGAGCGCGACGGCTTAAACTGCGGAAGTACTGACTCGCTGGTTTCTGAATGAGATGCGAGTATCGGTGTCTGAACGGCCGGCGCAATCGCGTGAAACGGGTTGAAATGACCACTGCAAAGCTCGCAGCTTTGCTGGTCCGGCTGTGTGTGCATGCTGGCGTGGATCGTTAAGGCCGCAAAGCCCAACAGCAACACCACCAACAGGGCACGACACCGATGAGCTTCCAGTTGTCGCATCTGCCAGTTCCTTCGCCAATATACTGCGCTGATGCCAGGCTTTTTGTAAAGATCAGGCGGCAGTATCGCGCCGATTCCGGCAGAAGCGATTTTCAGCAGTGACGATGAGATTGATGACCAGCCAGGCCCAGAGCATCGATACCACCGTATGACTCGCGAAGTGATCCCCGATTGCCATCTTGTAGGCACCCATGATCCAGCCGGCGCCAAGACCCAGGCAGATCGCGCGCCTTCGGTTGCGTGGCGTGTCGAACAGAAAGAACAGGGCGAGCAGCGCGAACCCGCCGCTGGCATGTGCGGCAGGGAAGCATCGCTGCCGCAGCGCCGGCTTTGCATCCGTAGCATAAGCATGCAGTGTGCCGACGTACGCGATATCACCGCCAAATTCCGCCACGTTTTTTGGGCATGCGACGTTCGTCATCGTCTTCAGTGCCGAGACTGATGCCGGCACGAAGATCAGCGACAG
>JASFSB010000067.1:0-8012 GCA_050114615.1 Gammaproteobacteria bacterium | reverse complement strand
AAAAATAGGGAAATCGCCTCATGCCCGCGCTGAAAAAGCCTTACGTGGTATTCGCCGTGCAACGCGGCGGCAGTATTCGGCAGAGGAAAAGATCCGGGCCGCGGATGGTGGACGACAGGATTCCAGATTGTATTCTTCATCCCGTATGCTCAGATAGGACAATGCAAACGTCACCTTACCGCGTCGTCGGTCGTAAGCTCGTATTCGTCCATATGTCACAGGCTTTCGGTCGTCTTCTACTCGCGACCGGAGGAATTAACGACACAAGCCGATGACGCCGCCGACACATCCGTTTCTCAGGCCGTTGCCGGATGAGCTCACTCAGTTGTCCGAGCTTGCCCTCGACCTGCGTTGGACCTGGAGTCACGCGGCGGACCGCCTCTGGGAATCGGTTGCGCCTGAGATCTGGCAATGGACCGGAAATCCGTGGCTCGTGCTTCAGAGCGTATCTCAGCGGCGCCTGGAGACCTTGGCGAAGGACCCGGATTTCATTGCCGAGCTCGCCCGCCTTGCCGAGGCGCGCAGCGAATATCAGAACGCCGCCACATGGTTTGCGGATAACCATGCGAAAGAAGGAGGCTGCATCGCCTATTTCAGTATGGAGTATGGGCTCGCCGAGGCGTTGCCACTGTACTCGGGCGGACTCGGTATCCTGGCCGGCGACCACCTGAAATCGGCGAGCGACCTCGGCGTGCCGATCGTGGCCGTGGGGCTGCTTTATCAGGAAGGCTATTTCCGACAGATGCTCGATGCCGACGGCACCCAGCTCGAGTTTTACCCGCACAACGCTCCGACGAGCATGCCGGTCACGCCGGTGCGTGACGCCGATGGCGCATGGCTCAGCGTGCCGATCGAGCTGCCGGGACGCCAGCTGTTGTTGCGGGTCTGGCAGGCAGTGGTCGGACGCGTCCCGCTCTATCTCCTCGACAGCAACGACGCGATGAACAGCGCCGCGGATCGCGGCGTCACGAGTAAGCTATACGGCGGCGGCGAGGAGATGCGCTTAATTCAGCAAATCGCGCTCGGCATCGGTGGATGGCGTGCTCTGGAGCAGCTCGGACTGAATCCGGACGTCTGTCATCTCAACGAAGGGCATGCGGCAATGGTGACGATGGAGCGTGCACGCAACCATATGCAGCGCTACAACATCGATTTCTGGGAGGCGCTCTGGGCAACACGTGCGGGTAATGTTTTCACGACCCATACGCCCGTGGCGGCGGCATTCGACACGTATCCCCGCGAGCTGTTAGAGAAATACGGCGCCGTTTACGCGACTCGGCTCGGCGTGGAGCCCGCCGCCTTGCTGGCACTCGGCCAAAACAGTCAGCTCGGGATTCACGAGCCGTTTAACATGGCGTATCTGGCGATGCGCACCTGCAGTCGTGTCAACGGCGTCAGCCGATTGCATGGCGACGTCAGTCGGCAGATGTTCGGCGCTCTTTATCCGCGCTGGCCGCACCACGAAGTGCCGATTGGCCACATTACCAATGGCGTGCACTACCCGTCATGGGATTCGGCCTGGGCGGATCGCCTTTGGACCGAGTCATGTGGCAAAGACCGTTGGCGGCGAGGTGCAGTCGAAACCCATAGCGAAGCCATATCGTGTCTGAGCGATGAGGCGTTGTGGACGAATCGGAGCCGCGAACGCGCCGATCTCATCGACTATGCACGTCGCCGCCTCGTCAGACAACTCGGCCAGCGCGGGGTGGACGCCGAGACGATCGCCGGCGCTCGGGATGTGCTCGATTCCAATGCCCTCACGCTGGGCTTCGCGCGCCGCTTCACTGAGTACAAGCGCCCCAATTTGCTCCTGTATGATCAGGACCGGCTCTCGCGTTTGCTCAACGATGTCGAGCGGCCTATCCAGCTAATCGTGGCTGGTAAAGCACATCCGAGTGATGCGCGGGGCAAGGAGTTTGTGCGTGAGTGGGCGCAGTTTGTGCACCGCCCCGATATTCGTTCCCATGCTGTGTTTGTCGAGGATTACGACATGGAGCTCGCCGAGGAGCTCGTACAGGGCGTGGATGTCTGGATCAACACCCCGCGCCGGCCTTGGGAGGCTTGTGGGACCAGCGGCATGAAGGTCCTCGTCAATGGCGGACTCAATCTGTCGGAGCTCGACGGCTGGTGGGCCGAGGCCTTCAGCCCGGACTTGGGTTGGGCGCTCGGTGATGGCCGCCGACATCCGGAGCCCGGCTGGGATGCCAGCGAGGCGCGGCAGCTATATTCTCTGCTGGAAGATCAGGTTATCCCCGAGTTTTATGCGCGCGATGCCAGCGGTGTGCCGCGTGCCTGGGTTGCGCGAATTCGTGCGAGCATGTCAACGCTCACCCCGCAGTTTAGCGGCAATCGTATGGTGCGCGAGTATGTCGAGCAGAGCTATCTGCCGGCCATGAAGGCCTACCGCGATCGGCGTGATGGACGGCGAGCGAGCGGCAGGGATCTGCACGCGTGGGAATTGGAGTTACGCAGGGGCTGGGACCACATCCATTTCGGCGGGCGTGAAGTGCAGCGGCTCGACGACGGTTACGAGGTGAGCATCCAGGTTTATCTCGGTGAGCTTGATCCGGATCTGGTTGTGGTTGAGCTCTATGCGGAGCCCGTGGCGGCGCGTGAGACGAATCGAGTGCGCATGGAGCGCGCTACCGCGCTGACCGGGGCGACGCATGGTTACCTTTACCGTGCACGGTTGAGCGGAGAGCGGCCGGAACAGGACTACACCGTGCGCGTCCTGCCCTGGCATGCAGATGCGAATCTTCCAATCGAATTGCCGCTCGTGCTTTGGCAGCGATAGTCGCCGGTGAGGAGTCGAACAGATGAGCAAATCCCCGAGCAACGATTTTCTGCAGAGATTGGATGCGTGGTGGCGTGCCGCCAACTATCTATCGGTGGGACAGATCTATCTGATGGCGAACCCATTGCTGCGCGAGCCGCTCGAGATTGAGCACGTCAAGCCGCGGCTGCTCGGACACTGGGGCACGACACCCGGGCTGAACTTTCTATACGCTCACTTGAATCGTGCAATCCTCGAGCGGGACTTGAACGTCGTCTTTGTCACCGGTCCGGGGCATGGCGGTCCGGCGCTCGTCGCAAACACCTGGCTCGAGGGGAGTTACAGTGAGCTCTATCCCGAAGTGTCGAGAGACGGTGTGGGCATGGCACGTCTGTTCCGGCAATTCTCGTTTCCGGGTGGAATTCCGAGCCATTGCGCACCCGAGACGCCGGGTTCGATTCATGAAGGCGGCGAGCTGGGCTACGCGCTCGCGCATGCCTATGGCGCGGCCTACGATAATCCGGGCCTGATCGTGGCCTGCGTCATCGGCGACGGGGAGGCCGAGACGGGTCCCCTCGCGGCGAGCTGGCACTCCAACAAGTTTCTGAACCCGGTCCATGACGGTGCCGTGCTCCCGATTCTGCATCTGAACGGTTGGAAGATCGCGAATCCGACGATTCTGGCGCGCATGGCGGACGAAGAGTTGCGAGAGCTATTTCGAGGTTACGGCTACACGCCGCACTTTGTCGAAGGTGACGACCCCGCGGAGATGCATGTGCGTATGGCTCGGACGCTCGATACGGTATTCGAAGAGATCGCGGCAATTCAGGCCGAGGCCAGAAGCACGGGCTTTCGTGCGCGTCCGACGTGGCCGATGATCATCTTGCGGACGCCGAAAGGGTGGACGGGTCCGAAGGAGGTCGACGGCATACCGGTAGAAGGCACCTGGCGCTCACATCAGGTCCCATTGGCGGGTTTGCGCGAAGCGCCGTCGCATCTGCGCATGCTGGAAGACTGGATGCGAAGCTACCGGCCCGAAGAGTTGTTCGACGGCGAAGGCCGCCCGATCGACTCGATCGTCGGGCTTGCGCCGCGCGGGCAGCGCCGCATGGGAGCAAATCCTCATGCGAACGGGGGATTATTGCTGCAAGCGCTGCGTCTGCCCGATTTCCGCGCCTACGCTGTCGATGTGCCGAAGCCCGGCAGTGTGCCGGGGGAAGCCACGCGCGTGCTCGGCTACTTTCTGCGTGACGTAATGAAGCGCAATCTCGATGCGCGCAACTTCAGGGTGTTTGGGCCCGACGAGACGGCTTCGAACCGTCTCGGCGCACTGTATGAAGTCACGAACAAGACATCGACGGGGCCGTTCGAGCCCGTCGATGAGCACCTTTCGCCGGACGGGCGTGTCATGGAGGTGTTATCCGAGCACCTCTGTCAAGGGTGGCTCGAGGGCTATCTGCTGACGGGGCGCCATGGATTTTTTTCCTGCTACGAGGCATTCGTGCACATTGTGGACTCGATGTTCAATCAGCACGCCAAGTGGCTCAAGGTCAGCAGTGAAATTCCCTGGCGCCGGCCGATTGCCTCACTCAATTACCTGCTGACCTCCCATGTCTGGCGGCAGGACCACAATGGTTTCAGTCATCAGGATCCCGGTTTCATCGATCACGCTGTGAACAAGAAGGCGGACATTATTCGTGTCTTCCTGCCGCCGGACGCAAACACACTGCTGTGCACGGTCGACTGGTGCCTGAGTTCGCGGGATTTCATCAACATCATCGTCGCTGGTAAGCAGAGTCAGCCGCAGTACCTCGATATGGATATGGCGATCAAGCACTGTGCCGCGGGCATAGGCATCTGGGAGTGGGCGAGTAACGATCGCGGTGGCGAGCCGGATGTCGTGATGGCATGCGCCGGCGACGTGCCGACGTTAGAGACGCTCGCGGCGGTTTCCATGCTCAGAGAATTCTTTCCGGAGCTAAAAGTTCGAGTCGTGAACGTGGTCGATCTCATGACGCTACAGCCCGCGTCTGAGCATCCTCACGGGCTTTCGGACCGTGATTTCGATACGCTGTTTACCCGTGATAAGCCGATCATCTTCTGTTATCACGGCTATCCGTGGCTGATCCACCGCCTGACTTATCGCCGGACAAATCACAGGAATTTGCACGTTCGCGGTTACAAGGAAGAGGGCACGACCACGACGCCGTTCGATATGGCCGTGTTGAACGATATTGACCGCTTCGATCTGGTGTCCGACGTCATCGATCGCGTGGATAAGCTCGGTCCCGTCGCGGCCTATGCGAAGCAGGCCGTCCGTAACAAGCTGCTCGATCACGAGGCTTATATTAAGGAGCATGGTGAGGACATGCCTGAAATCCGGAACTGGCGCTGGAGCATCGACGCTTGATTCGCCGTCAGTCGGTGCCCAATAACCGGATAGAGTGTGCCAATGAGTCAAAGTTCGCTGAAATGCCTGCTGAGTTACGGGCAGAGTCCCTGGCTTGACTTCATTCAACGGCCACTGGTGCGCTCGGGAGGGCTCGAGCAGATGATGGACCGTTGGGGCATTCGAGGCGTCACTTCGAATCCGAGTATTTTCGAGCAGGCCATTGCGCATTCAGACGACTACGACGCGCAGATCGACGAACTCGTCACGGCAGGTAAGACGACGGCGGAGATCTATGCCGCGCTGGTTATCGACGACATTCGCTCAGCAGCCGACTCTCTGCGACCCGTCTA
Organism: Gammaproteobacteria bacterium; assembly: GCA_050114615.1. Lineage (GTDB taxonomy): Bacteria > Pseudomonadota > Gammaproteobacteria > Steroidobacterales > Rariloculaceae > JAHEEO01. The sequence goes on along the minus strand of JASFSB010000067.1, from coordinate 2,497 downwards.
TGACGAGACCGATGGTTCGGATGGATTCGTCAGCCTTGAGGTATCACCGCACCTCGTTCGCGACACGGTGGGAACGGTAAGAGAGGCGCGCCGCCTGTGGGCAGACGTCAATCGCCCGAATCTCATGATCAAGGTGCCGGGAACGACCGAAGGTCTGCCTGCAGTCTCCGAGCTCATAGCGGAAGGAATCAACGTCAACGTGACATTGCTGTTCTCGCTCGAGCGGTATCGCGAGGTGATTGATGCTCACCTGCTCGGGCTCGAACGGGCTGCGGCGGCGGGCCGATCACTTGGATCGGTGGCGTCAGTTGCCAGCTTTTTCCTAAGCCGCATCGACACGATGGTTGATTCGTTGCTCGACGACATCGCCACGCGCGGCAGCGCGGATGCCGATGCGGCGCGTGCTCTGAAGGGTGAAGCCGCAATCGCGAGCGCGCGTTTGGCCTACCAGCTGTTTCAGGCAGAGCGGCGCCGGAGTCGCTTCCAGCACCTGGCTGAGCGCGGAGCGCGGCCGCAGCGTCTGCTATGGGCCAGTACAGGTACGAAGAACGCTGATTACAGCGACATCAAATACATTGAGCCATTGATTGGTGCCGATACGGTCAGCACGATGCCGGTCGGCACGCTAGAGGCTTACGATGATCATGGCCGACCCGCGGCCCGACTGAAGGGAGACGAAGGGGATGCGAGTCAGGTCCTGAGGCGCCTGGCTCGTCTCGGCATCGATATGGACATTGTCACGAGTCGCCTGCTCGAGCAGGGCATCACGAAATTCGTCGAGTCTTTCGATGCGCTGCAGGCTGCGCTCGACGCCAGGCGCCAGTGACTCGCAGCAACGGTCAGATCCGGCATGACTAGACGCCTCGTGATCGTCAACACGGGTGCGTCGACGCTCAAGCTGGCCGCGGTCGAAGTGGACGAGGGCCGTGTGCGCGAGCTTCGCCACGTCGAGCAGGACTGGGAGCCGCAAGTTGAGCCAGGCGCAGCGCTGCGTATCGGGCTCGAGGCACTCGGTGTCGTGCCCGATGCTTTCGGTCACCGGGTGGTTCATGGCGGCGCAGATTTCGTCGAGCCGGTCACACTTTCCGCGCAGATCGAAACTGAGCTCGAAGCGCTCGTGCCGCTCGCGCCGCTGCACAACGGTCCTGCGCTCGCCGTCATTCGCGAGGTGCGCAAGCTCTACCCCGATTTGCCGTCCGTAGCCGTCTTCGACACGGCCTTTCATGCCCAGCGTCCCGAGGTGTCACGGCGTTATGCGCTGCCGAGCTCAATAGTTGATCGTTTTGGTATTCGCCGTTTTGGTTTCCATGGTCTCGCGCACGCTTCGCTTGTGGGCGCACTCGCCCACGAGCAGGATTTGCCGATCGACGAGGTTTCCGCGGTCACGCTCCAGCTCGGTGCCGGCTGCTCGGCATGCGCCATTCGAAAGGGGCGCTCGATCGAAACTACGATGGGCTATACGCCGCTCGAGGGCCTCGTCATGGCGACGCGCAGCGGCGACATCGATCCCGCCATCGTGCTGCGTCTCATGCGGTCCGGAGTTGAAGCTGACCACATCGAGAACGAGCTGACGCGACGCTCGGGGTTAGTGGCTCTGTGTGGTCGGCGCGATATGCGCGCGATTCTCGCGGCCGAGGCCGGTGGGGACGCCGACGCGCGCTTCGCGCTCGAGCTCTTCTGCTACCGTATCGTGCTCAGTGTGGGCGCTTACTTCACTTTGCTAAACGGCGAGGGCGTACTCGTGTTCGGTGGCGGCGTTGGCACGAATTCACCGGAGATTCGCGAGCGCGTTTGCCAGGGTCTCCGCGCCTGGGACGTCGAGCTCGATCGCGAGCGCAACGCGCGCAACGAGCCCGGCCGGATCTCAACACGCGACTCGCGGCCTGTATTCGCCCTGAGAACGAATGAGTCAGCGGTTATTGCGCGCGCTGTCAATCGTCACCTCAGTGCGCACGGTTGACTCGTCGAATGCGGGCTTCAGCCAATTGTGCTGTTGCATCCCTTCCGCATTCTGCTCACGAGCCCAGGCTGGTCATCGCGGACGAAGACGTTCAGCAGACACCGGCCGCATGGCGTGAGGCGCTTCGGTCTGCGATGGCAACGGCGATGTGCTGGAACGCTGACGTTGAGGCGACTTCAGCAGGGCTATCCGTTAGCCTGGCCAAGGCAGCAGTCTGCGCTGCTTGCCCGGTGAACACCCAATTACCGCACTCGCATTTCCTGATTGGAGACTTTCGGGAGAATTTCTGCATTTGGCCGCGACAGAGTGCGGGAACCGGCGGCGTATTCAGCGGCTGAGTGAGCGCAACGCGCTGAATTCTCAAAGGATGCGGGGGAAGGGTTGGAGACGCCGTCTGGAGACTGGACTCTATGGCGGAGAGACAGGGATTCGAACCCTGGGTACGGTAAACCGCACACTTGATTTCGAGTCAAGCCCGTTCGACCACTCCGGCACCTCTCCGCGCGCAAGTCTATCGAGACGCAGCGCGCGCAGCAA
>JASFSB010000066.1:0-8042 GCA_050114615.1 Gammaproteobacteria bacterium | reverse complement strand
TGCGGAAACTGTCGTGCGCGAATATAACTTCGCCCGAGCAACTGCAGCGGTGCGATCAGCGAAACCGAAAACTGCCCTTCGTCTTCCTGCAGAGTTTCCACTACATCGAGAAACTCGAGTTCGGCTTCATCATGCCGCTCCAGCTCGGCGAGGATGATCGCGAGCATGATTCGGTCGGCCGCGGCTGAGCTGTCGGAGGATTCCAGCTCGTCGACGACGATTCGAGCCGGTTCGAGCGCGGCGTCGAAATCGCCGGCTGAGATCAGTCCGTCGCGCGCCGCACGGAGGCTGCTCACGTAATTCAGGGATGCCGTCTCGTCCGGGATCTCCGGCTGCTGAGCGGCCGGGACGGATACGAGCCCGACTGCGGCGACAGTCAGTGCGACGAGCATTGCTGCGTATCTAGTCGTCATCGTCGGGCATATACCGGAAACTAATCAGATAACCCTGACGCAGTGCATAGACGAACTCACCGTTCTCAATCCTCGGCCGGAAGCGCGACTGCCGGACGGACCGGGCAGCGGAATCGTCCTTGAATCCCGGTGGGACCGATTCGATTACCTTTACGTTCTCGGTGCGCCCATACGGGTCGACATCGAACTCCAGCAGCACATGGCCGTCCGCCGCATCCGGCGCGTTCGGGTTCTGGGCCAGCCCGCGAATACTCATGCTTCGCGCGAGAACAGCCCGGGCGCGGCGCGACTGAAACATATCAATCCGGGATTTGCGTCCTTCCGGCGTCGCCTCGAGCAGATTCCATGCGCGCAGATAATCCTCATGTCCGCTGCCAGCAGGGCCGAATGCGGTTTTCCAGTCCGCGATATCGACGATGGCCACAGCGAGGTCGAGTGGGCGAGTATTCGGCTGATTCTCGAGTATTTCCATCGCCGAATTCAGGGCGCTGGCGCCGCGCGGACTTTCGAATCCCTGCGCGCGAAAGCTATTGCCGATTTCTCGGTACGGCCTGACGAGCAATACATGGTCCTTGTCGTATTCGGACCGAATCAGGCGAATCGCGCGTTCGTACTGTTCGCGCTCTTCGTCGAAGCGGTACACACTGCGCAGCCATGCGCCATAGCGGTAAATGGCCTCGAGTGTTTCGATGTCACTGCTGCCGTGGATTCGCTCGACGAGCATCAGGGCATTGCGCTGCTGTTCGTCGGCTTCCTCATTCATCGACAGTGCCTGAAAGGCACGCGTCATCCGGTCCATGACGACGATCTGATCCTCACTGAGCAGGCCGTAGACGCGGCGCTGAATCGTACGAGCCTCGTTGTATGCTGACACGGCGTTTGTGTACTGGCCGTCGTCGAAGTACGTATCGCCAAGCCCGATCGACGGCTCGATCACCATCGCCGAGAACGGGCCCTCGATATTGCGAAAGATTTCAATCGCATTCAGGAAGCTGATCTCAGCGTCTTCGAACATTTCGGCGCGACGCTGCACGTCCCCCAGCGCCGCCAGCGCCTGCGCGGTTTCGGCGCTTTGCGGCCCGTGTTCCTCGAGCGCAAGCTCCAGCAACCGCTCTCCGAAGGGTACCGCGGCAACGTAGTTTTCCTCGCTGATCAGCTGCCGGAACTCGATCTGTGCTTCGAGTCGCGTCAGCGGCGGCCTGGATTCGGCAGGCTCGCCGGCTTCCTGAGCGACGGCGGTCGTCAGAACGCATACGAATACGCAGCAGACTGTCAGGCCTCGGACCAGAAGGGCACAGCGGCGCAATGAGTCGGCGATGTAATAGTGACGCATCCCCGGAATTCTACGCGAATCGCCTGAATCCTGTCGTAATGGGCGCTGGTAACCGGTCACAGCCCGACTATTGCTAGCTGTGACATAAATCACCGCAGTTGCAGAGAATTTCCGGCAAATTAGCGGCCTGAACAACGGGACGGCGCGCGCCGAGAGTACGCATGACGGATCTGCATTCCCCCATAGAAGAACTCAATGAGCAGCTCCAGGAACTCCTGAACGAGTGGACTTCTGAGATCTCGCTGGTCTTACGCGAGCTTTCTGACAAGCGCGCTCGGGTTTCCGAGCTGCAGGCAGGTTTCGACAAGCGCGGCGAAAAAGTTGCGGCGCTGGAACAACGCCTGAAGGCCCAGCAGACCGAGCTCGACGCCAGGGAGTCGAACTCCGCCGATCAGCTCAACAGCCTCAATGCCGAGATTCATGCACTGCGAGAGCAGATAGCCGCGGCAGAAGCTGAGCGCGAAGAACATCGTACACGTGCTGCAACGACCAGCGACGAAATGGATCAGTTGCGTGGCGAGATTGCTGCGCTCGAAAAGCAGGTCGCCGCGCAGAGTCAACTGATCGAGCAGAACGAATCGCATTCAAAGCAAAACGCGCAGCTCAACGAGCGAGTCGTCGAGCTCGAGAAGCGAATCGCGGCCCAGCAGGAGCTTATCGGCAATGCCGAAAACGAAGCCCAGCATGCGGCATCGCTGAAGGCGGAACTATCGACGCTGCAAACCGAAGCTGCTTCTTTGCGCCGTGATCTGGTCAGCAGGGACGAAGAGCTCGAAACGTTACGCAGCCAGTCCGACAGTGAGCGCGGTGAGCTCGAATCGGCCCGCGATGAGCTCGAATCGGCCCGCGATGAGCTCGAATCGGCCCGCGGTAAGCTCGAATCGATGCGCGATGAGCTCGAATCGGCGCGCGGTGAGCTCGAATCGGCGCGCTCTGAAATCTCTGCCCTGCGCGGCGAGCTCGATGGCGCACAGAAAGAAGCTGCGAACCTTCATTCCGAGACGACCGTTCTGCATTCTGAATCTTCGGAGAAGGAAAAGACGATCGAGAGAATTCGTTCCGAACTCGAAAGCAAGCAGGAGCTCATTCAGGCGCTACGGCGCGAAACCGATGCGGCACGATCGGATCTTGGCGCCAGAAATTCGGAGATCGACCGCCTCAAGAGCGAGCTCGGAAAGGCCGAAGTCATTACCGGAGAGCTGCGCGCCGAGCTGCAATTGATGCTCGATGCAGAGAAGGAAGGCGTGGCGGATCACTCGGCCGAGCTGCAGGCACTGCGAGCGGAGCTCGAGGCACGCAAGGCTGTGATCAAGAGTCTGCGTGCTGATTCCGAGCGGTTCGATGCGCTCGAAGCGCGGCTCGAAGAAAAGCGCCGCGTCAACGCGAAACTCGAAGAGTCATTGAGTTATCACGCGACGACGATCGCCGATCTCAAGCGCAGCGCAGAGAACTGGCGTCGGAAGTATCAGGATCTTCGACTCGATGCCTCGGGCGAATACAAGGTCGAACCGACGTTCACGGAAACCGACATTCGCGCCATCGAGAACATGCAGAAGAAGGGCGGCTCACTGCCCGAGCATACGATCGCCATCGACATGCGGGAATCGCTTGCCGAAGCGCGGCGCAGCGCCGGACGTCCGGACGGCCGAAAAGACTGACGAGTCACCGGCGGGGATTCCCGGCGCGCGCCTGCGTCAGAACGGGAACCAGGAGCGTTCCGGGGAGAGGTGCAGATACCCTACGTTGACGCCTTGCCGCCAGCCCACGCCAAAGCGCACGGGCGCAAGCACGACGTCCTCGCTGCGGTTGTAGTTAACTCCGACGCCGCCAACGTAATAGAGACTGCCTTCGACGCCGCCGAAGCGCTGAAACAGCGCTTCGACGTAAGGCAGATCGTAAACGAGAATAAAGGCCTTTGCGGCGCTGCCGCCGACATCGATTCCGATCGACGGCCCACGCCAGTACACGGGCATGCTTCGGCCATCACGCAAATACAGCATCCCGCGCCCATAGCGCAGACCGATGCCAAGCGAACCGGCCGCCTCATCGCCTTTGATATAGCCAGTCGGCGCACCTCTGTCCTTCATGACCCGGTTCATGACTTCTGCGAGTCCCTGAGCGCCACGCCCAAAGAACCCCTGTGCCTCAGCGAAGATCGTTTCTTCGGAAAACGTCTCCGGCTCGATCGGCTCTCGCAATTCCGCGTTGCGGCGCTGCTGACCCGCGCAGCCACACAGGAGCACGGCGACGATGGCCACAATGGCGGTATGCGTGATCGCCACGGGCCGGCTATTTTTTGAACAGTGCTTCAGCATCCTGCATCAACTGGTTGTCCTCCGACGGTCGGGCTGGTCGCTCGCCCACTTCAGTATCGTCAAACAAATCGGCAAGTTGCGAACGTGCTGCAGTGTCGGCGCGGATGCCAGCCGCGTCAAACGCGTTGCCCGCGAGCCGGAAATAGTCGCAGAAATTAGCTGCCTGCTTGTCCCGGACTTCTTCGGCGTCGTCTTCCCTGCATTGCTTCGAGGTTTCCCTGGGATCGTAGCATGCGCACATGCGGCAGACATGAATGTACTTGCCGCAGTTCGCGCATTCCTCGAGGCGTCCCGGCATCGCCGCCGCGAGGCTGCTTCCACAGTAATAGCATGCGACAGAGCTGCCTGTCTCGTCACTCATCGGACTCGCTCCGGCAAATCGTTTTGATTCGCTGCCATCGAGGGCCCATATTAACGGATCGTGCCAGAGCATTTCGACATGGATGAATGGAGCGCCGTGTTTTCCGCGGCCGAGCTCGCACACGCTCGCGATGTCGTGCTCGTCCTCGAGGCGCGCTCCGTGCCGAACCGCCTGGAGCGCGACGGATCGCGTTGGGTGGTGTGCGTTCCCGGATCACATTTCAATGTCGCGAAGACTGAAGTAATCACCTGGCTGGCTGAGAATTCCACACGGGCGGGTGGCGAACGCCACCTCCGCGTTCTCGGGAGCGGGTGGCCCGGCGTGGTGGCCTGGATCGCTACGCTGATCATCGTGGCCGTGCTGTCGACGCGCCGCTATCTCGGATTCGACTGGTACTCACTCGGCAGTGCCGATGCGGCAGCGATCGTCGCAGGGGAGTACTGGCGCGCACTGACAGCGCTGACACTGCATGCCGATACGGTTCATTTGATGGGTAATCTGCTGTTTGGCAGCTTCTTCGGCTACCACGCCGGGCGATATCTCGGTGCCGGATTCGGCTGGTCCCTGATCCTGCTCGGTGGCGTGCTGGGCAATGTCATCAATGCCTGGGTGCAGTCGCCGGTGCATCGATCGGTGGGCGCCTCGACAGCCGTATTCGCCGCGCTCGGTCTTCTCGCAGCCTATCGGTGGCGGCTCGGCTTCGAGCCCCATACGTCCTGGCGTGTCAGGATTGCGCCACTGTACGCGGCGATCGCGCTGCTCGCGTTTACGGGTACCGCCGGGGAGTCGACAGACCTCGGGGCGCACCTGTTCGGGTTCTCGGCGGGGCTGCTGCTCGGTGTGGTGGCTACCCGGATCGCGGCGCGTGTCAGCCGGAGGGCGCAACTCGTGCTGGCAGGGGGCTGCCTCGCGAGCTGCGTACTGGCATGGCGTCTTGCACTGGCTGCATAGCCGCTGCGATCACCGAACCTTCAATCGAGCGACGCGGCAATCAACTCCAGAAATTCTTCCTCACTGTCGATGCCGCCCAGGGCGCTGGCATCAATCGTGTAACCGTATTCGTCCGCAATGCCTTCGTACAGTGGTCTGCGGTGCTCGACGAGCGCCGGAAATATCCAGCGTACGAATTCATTCGGGATGATCTCGTCGGTCGAGGAGATGCCCTTCATTTTCAGATACTCACTGAGCTTCGCGTCCAGAAACGGTTCCTGAAAATACAGTGGTTTCGGGTTACTGATTGCGCGCTCGACGAGTTTCTTCTCGAGGGCGGCGTCAGGTTTCAGATAAATGATCAATGTATGTTGCGCGAGCAGGCGAATAGTCTGCGCATCGTCGAGCTCGGCGACGCTGCCGCCGGCGTCGTTGATGAAGTGATCGTAGCCGTAAATTTCCTGGGCTTTCTCGATGAACTCGGCAACGTCGCGCATCGCGCCTATTTCCGCTTCGCGATGCAATCGCTGACGACGCTTGAATTCCTCGACTGACAGCCCGCCGAGCTTCGGGTTACCGATTTTTCCCAGAAACGTCGACACCGGTTCCAGATTGTGAACCGAGACGTTGCTCGCAATGTAGATCGAGTCGCTGCGCAGGAGGTCGCGGAGAAAGTCGATCTGCATCGCCTGCCGTTTGATGTTGTCGAGGATCGGTTCGGCCAGGTACTTCGTGCCGATCCGGTAGTCGCCCGAATAGTGGAACCATTTCGATGCAGGCAGCTTGTAGGCAAGGGTCGTCTTGCCTACGCCGGACATGCCGAGCAGCGTGACCGCTTTGTGCGGCCAGGTAAGAAAATCTTCGCGTGTCATTCTCATTACGTTGGCCGCCCTGGTTGCAGGCTCGAATTATACGGACACAATGCGGCGTTTCACTTATGCTGTCATGATGTCCATCAGTCGTTTCCATCCGTGTGTCGAGCGCTGGTTCCGAAGCGCGTTCACGGAGCCCACAGCGGTTCAGAATCGCGCCTGGGAGGCGATTGGCGCGGGCAACAATACGCTCATCAGCGCCCCGACGGGCTCGGGCAAGACGCTGGCCGGGTTTCTGGCAGTCATCGACGATCTCGTTCGTCAGGCTCAGCAAGGTCCGTTGCCGGACAGGACCCAGGTTCTGTACGTGTCACCGCTCAAGGCCCTGTCGAACGACATTCAGAAGAATCTGCAGCTGCCACTCGAGGGCATTCGCCGCGAACTCGCGGCCGATATGGCTGAAGACGCGCCAATACGCGCATGGGTACGAACCGGTGACACGCCGCAAAGCGAACGCGCGCGCATGCGGCGAACGCCGCCCCACATTCTCGTCACGACGCCGGAGTCTCTGTATGTGTTGCTGACATCGGAATCCGGTCGCGCGATGCTTACAGGGACCAGGACGGTGATCGTCGACGAGATTCATGCGGTGCTCGGTAACAAGCGCGGGGCTCATCTGGCCTTGTCGCTCGAGCGCCTCGAGGCGCTGTGCGAACGTCCGCCGGTGCGTGTCGGCATTTCGGCGACGACGCGCCCGCTCGATGTCACGGCACGATTCCTTTCCGGCGCCGACGGCAGCGATGCCACGACGATCATCGACGTCGGCCATAGTCGCCGCCGAGACCTCGGAGTCGAAGTGCCGGAATCGCAGCTTGAAGCCGTCATGTCGAACGAAGTCTGGGTCGAGATCTACGACAGGCTCGCGGAACTCGTGCGCGGGCACACGACGACCCTGATCTTCGTCAATACGCGGCGCCTTGCAGAACGGGCGGCGCGCCATCTCGCGGAACGCATCGGCGCGGAATTCGTCACATCGCATCATGGCAGTCTCGCGAAGGAGCATCGACTGCAGGCAGAAGAGCGCCTCAGGTCGGGTCGCCTGAAGGCGCTGGTTGCGACCGCGTCACTCGAGCTAGGCATCGACATAGGCGATGTGGACCTCGTGTGCCAGCTGGGTTCTCCACACGCTGTCGCGACGTTCCTGCAGCGTGTCGGTCGCTCCGGGCACGGTCTCGACGGGCTCCCGAAGGGTCGGCTGTTTCCTTTGTCACGCGATGACCTGGTGGAATGCGCTGCGCTGCTCGATGCCGTCGAGCGCGGGGAGCTGGACGCCATGCAAATGTGTGCCGGTTCTCTCGATGTGCTGTCGCAGCAAATTGCGGCGGAAGTCGGTATGCGCGAATGGCGCGCTGAGGATCTGCGAGAGCGATTCAGGCGCGCCGCGAATTATGCGGAACTCGACACGGAACAGTTCGAGGCTGTATTGCGGATGCTCGCTGACGGGTTTTCGACGGCTCGCGGCCGACGCAGTGCGCACATTCATTACGATCGGGTCAACGGCGTGCTGCGGGCGCGCCGCGGTACCGCGCTGACCGCCATCACCAACGGCGGCGCGATTCCGGATCAGTTCGACTATGACGTCGTGCTGCTGCCGAATGAATTTCCTATCGGCACACTCAACGAGGATTTCGCGTTCGAAAGCCTGCCGGGAGATATCTTTCAACTCGGCAATACGTCGTATCGAATCATCCGGGTGCGCACCGGGAAGGTCTACGTCGAGGATGCAGCCGGGCAGCCGCCGAACATTCCGTTTTGGTTCGGCGAAGCGCCCGGGCGCACGGATGTGCTGTCACGTGCGGTCTCGCGAGTGCGTGCCGA
>JASFSB010000065.1:0-8120 GCA_050114615.1 Gammaproteobacteria bacterium | reverse complement strand
ATCGTGATTGGATGAGATGTCTTGTCGTCATGAGCAGCAGCGTGCAGTCTCCGCGTCTGCCGACTGGACCACTCGAAAGCGTTGCGAATGCGCGGTGTGACTCGTAGACGCTGGCTTTGACAATCCTTTCCAACAGGAATGTCCGTTGGTTTGATGATGTCAGGCGACACACTGATTTTCGTTCCGCCTGACGAGCATCGATATACAAAAGGTAACTGAACAGGAAGATCGCTCACTGCCGATCTTTGCGGAGTTCGACCAGCTTGCGGACCGGATTCGTGAGCGCGCGTTCAGCTTGTTCGATGGACGCGGCCAAAAACATGGGCATGCCATGGATGACTGGCTGAGAGCAGAACGGGAGATTTGCTGGCCTGCTGCAGAACTGGCGGAGAGCGATGGCAAATACGAGCTCGACGTGGCGCTGGCCGGCTTCGAGCCGAACGAAATTGACGTCACGGCGACGCCTTCTGAGCTGATCATCAAGGCCAGTCACGATTCCAGACAAAAGAAGAAGGAAAAGCGCAACGGTGCGAAAATTCGATGGTCAGAGTTCAGGAGAGAAGACGTCTACAGGCACGTTGAACTGCCCGAAGTCGTCGACGTGGATCGCATCTCGGCACACTTCGACAATGGCCTGCTACAGATAACGGCGCCAAAGGTCAGGGAGAAAAAGGAAGCTTCGAAGAAGATCAAGATATCCACGGCGGCTTAGACACATCAACTTGCGGTGGCGCGTCCGCTACGCCCTAATTCGTCTGCGTGTCAGACAGATCGGGCACGCGCTGACGTGCCGCCGCCGCAAGGTTTGATAAATTCGCATACGGCATTTGCCCCTTATCCAAGTGGGCTTTGGGCCCCAAAAGCCGCAGCGACGCACGATCCCTGTGTAATGCACTAGCCAGCGGTGCAAGCAGCGGAACATCACTTCGCGTCACCATACCTGTGCCAGCATCACACCGAGATGTCGTTGCTGAGCGAAGTCCGGCGCCGCCACGTCATCCGCGTGGCCGTTGCCTATCTGGCAGTCGCCTGGCTGCTGGCGCAGGTCGCCGATGTCGTGCTCGTCAGTCTGCTTTTTTCTGCGGCTTCAGCCTTCGCGCCGCTTCAGCACTGGATTTAGTCTTCTCGCTCAACCGAAATTGTCTTATAGGCGAACGTCCTAAACGGCCTGAACCCCATGCGCGCCCACGCCTGGCTCGCCAGAGCGTTATTGGCCATGTAGGACAACTCCATATGCCGCAAACCCGCATTCCGAAACCACGACTGAGCTGCGTCAATGAGCGTCCCCGCTATCCCTTTCCCTCTGGACTCCGGCTCGACCCAGACAACTGAAATATGTCCGACCTTGCCTAAGGCCGAGGGAGGAAAGGACGTTTCTGCGATAAGGCCAACCAGACACCCCACCGTCCTTTTCGAGCTTTCTTCGACCAGCACGATCGAGTCGGCATCCGCAATATGAGCGCGCACATAGTCACGCTCCGAATTGGTAACGGCTTTCGGCAGCCCATCGACGTACGGATCGCTCTGTGAGATATGAGCTGGAATTCTGATCATCGCTGACGCGATGTATTCAACGTCGTCGACAGTCGCTGTTCTCATGCAGCTGCAATCCCCATAACTTCACTCCTCACATCCATTTAGCGTCGTTGTCGCTCATTCTGCGCGCCGCTGAATATCAGAATCGGCCCGTCGACCGATGCGAGCGCGTCTTCGCTCTGAAACCACGGCGTCGCCGGCGCCAGTAAAACGACGTGCGTAAACGCTCGTCTCGCTGAACTGACACTGGCGCGCCCGATTCACGACATTTTCGGCAGTCCCGGCAAGCTCGCCGTTATTGCGGTTGTTCCCGGGATGCTCTGGCATCACGACGATATAGCCGCTTTCTGCCAGATGCCCGGCAAGCAAACGATAGCCCAGGTGCGTGCCGCCGGTGCCGGGGACTGATGCATTCCGCAGGCGCTGGCCTGACGTCATCCGCTCAGAGCCGTGTCGCTCGAAGCCGCAAAGCGTTCGACACTACAGACACGGAGGACAGACTCATTGCGAGACTCGCGATGATCGGTGACAGCAGCAGACCAAATGCGGGATACAGGACACCGGCTGCCAGCGGCACCCCGATCGCGTTGTAGCCAAAAGCGAACGCCAGATTCTGGCGGATATTTCGCATCGTTCGATGCGATAACCTGACTGCCCGCACGATACCCTGCAGGTCGCCATTCACAAGCGTCACGCCAGCCGACTCCATCGCAACGTCTGTGCCGGTGCCCATTGCAATGCCGATATCTGCCTGCGCAAGCGCGGGCGCGTCGTTGATTCCGTCACCTGCCATCGCCACCACGGCGCCTTCCTGCTGAAGGCGTTTGACTGCCGCAGCTTTATCCTCGGGTAATACGTCGGCGATCACTTCATCGAGACCGAGCTGACGACCGACCGCCTCGGCTGTGCGCTGATTGTCACCAGTCATCATCACGACACGAACGCCCTCCTGTCTGAGCGCCTCGATCGCATCGGGTGTGGTTTCTTTGACTGCATCTTCGACGATCAACACGCCGGCCGCGGAGTCGTCGACCGCGACGAATATTGCTGTCGCTCCACGTTCGCGCTCCCGCTCTGCAGCCCGTGCAAGGGAATCGATCGCGATGTCATGGCGCTGCATCAGTCGCAGATTGCCCACTCGAACGACCTGCTCTCCGACATGGCCCCACACACCGAGCCCCGGATCCGAGTCGAAGTCCCTGACTGCAGAGATGCCGATCCCTTTCTGCTTCGCGCCTTCGACGATGGCGCGGCCGAGCGGATGCTCGCTCGATGATTCGACGGCGGCGGCCAGTTCGACCACCCGCGCTTCGCCAAAACCATCGGCCGGCATCACGCGTTGCAGGCTCGGCCGGCCCTCTGTCAGCGTCCCGGTCTTGTCGACAACGACGGTTGCGACCTTCTCGAGACGCTCGAGTGCCTCCGCGTCCCTGATCAGCACACCCGCCTGGGCACCACGCCCGACGCCGACCATTATCGACATCGGCGTCGCGAGACCGAGTGCGCATGGGCAGGCGATGATCAGCACCGAAACGGCCACGAGCAGCGCATAGGCCAGTCGCGGTTCAGGACCGACCGATGCCCAGACGATCGCCGCAACGACCGCCGAGACGACGACCGCAGGCACGAACCAGGCGGAAACGCGATCGACGAGCCGCTGTACGGGCGCGCGCGAGCGCTGCGCCTGCGCCACCATGTGCACGATCTGCGACAGTAACGTATCTCCGCCGACGCGGTCTGCGCGCATCACGATACTGCTGCTGCCGTTGGTTGTGCCGGCCGACAGGCTGTCGTCCTTCGATTTCCGCACCGGGATGGGTTCGCCCGTCAGCATCGATTCATCGACATGACTCGTGCCCTCGAGCACCTGCCCGTCGACCGGAATCTTTTCACCGGGCCGCACTCTGAGCCGATCACCGACGCCGACATCTTCGAGCGAGATATCGGTTTCGTTGCCGCGATCGTCGATTCGATGCGCGATCTTCGGCGCGAGCCTCAGCAGCGCCTTGATTGCGCCGGACGTCCGATCCCGGGCGCGCAGTTCCAGGACCTGACCCAGCAACACAAGTGTGACGATGACCGCCGCCGCCTCGAAATACAAAGGCGCCGCACCGTCCGGGCTGAGAAACGACGCTGGGAGCACGTCTGGAATTACGGTCGCCACGACTGAAAACAGCCAGGCACTGCCCGTGCCGATCGCAATCAATGTAAACATGTTGAGACTGCGATTGACGATGGATTGCCAGCCGCGGACGAAAAAGGGACCACCGCCCCAGAGGACAACCGGTGTGGCGAGCAGTAGCTGTGCCCAGGCGACTACGCCATGTCCGAACAGACTCATGGGATCGATCGCCGGAACGATTTCGCCGAGCATGGCCCACAACAGCGGAACGCTGAGCACTGCGCTGATCCACAAGCGCCGCGTCATGTCCCTGAGCTCCGCGTTCTCCCCTTCTTCCGCGGTCGGTGTCATCGGCTCGAGCGCCATGCCGCACAGCGGACACGGACCGGGCGCATCGCGCTGTATCTCAGGGTGCATCGGGCAGGTCCAGATCGTGCCCGGCGCTGCCGTGTGCGCTGCTTCCTCAGTCCGATCGGAGTTCAGATAGTGCTCCGGATCGCTGACGAACCTGTCGTTACAGCGCTGACAGCAAAAGTAATACGTAACGCCCTGATAAACGTGAGAGAGTGAACTGGCCGGATCGACCGTCATGCCACACACCGGATCTGTCGCGCCGTTTGCGCGCTGATGTGCTGCGTCATCCTGCTGCTCACGTGCTGACGAATGCCCTTCATGACTCATCGGTTCGCTCCATTCGTTGCCGCGACCATGCTCGTCCCGATCAGGCGCCGGCTCCACAACAGGAACATGGCCGGTATGACGACGAGCGTGAGAACTGTCGCACTGACCATGCCGCCGACCATTGGGGCGGCGATGCGACGCATGACTTCCGAACCGGTACCGCTGCCGAGCATGATCGGCAATAAGCCGGCGATGGTAGCCGACACCGTCATCATGATCGGCCGCACGCGCAATACGGCACCATCGATGACAGCCTGCCTGACATCCTCGGCGGTCAGTGCCCTGGCTTCCCGCTGAGCGGCTGCAATGTGCCGCCTGATTGCCTGATTCAGATACACCAGCAGGACGACCCCGATCTCGACGGCGACGCCTGCGAGCGCGATGAACCCGACACCGACCGCAACCGACAGGTCATAGTCGAGCAGATAGAGCAGCCAGATACCGCCGACGAGCGCCAGCGGCAGCGTGCCCAGAATGATTGCCACTTCAGTGAATCGCCGAAAGTTCACGTACAGCAGCAACACGATGATGGCGAGTGTCAGCGGACCGACGACCGACAGGCGTTCCTGCGCACGCACCATGTACTCGTATTGGCCCGACCAGGCGAGTGAGTAGCCGGGCGGCAGTTCAACCAGATCGTCGACCGTTCGCTGCGCATCAGCGACGTAGGAACCCAGATCGCGATCCGCGATATCGATATAGGTCCAGCCGTTGAGGCGTGCGTTCTCGCTCTTGATGACCGGCGGGCCGTCCACGACTTCGACCGTGGCGACATCCGCCAGTGCGATGCGCGCACCAGACGGCGTGACGACCGGCAGCAGCCTGAGCTGCTCGACGGAGTCGCGCACGCGTTGCGGGTAGCGAAGATTGACCGGATAGCGCTCCAGCCCCTCGACGGTCTGCGTGACATTCATCCCCCCGACCGCGGTGCGCACGATCTCCTGAACGTCGGCGATATTCAGCCCAAACCGAGACGCACGCGTGCGATCGATATCGACCTCGACGTAGCGCCCGCCCGCGACGCGCTCCGAATAAACCGAAGCGGTACCACTCACGTTGGCGAGCACGGCTTCGAGATCCCTCCCGATCCGCTCGATGACGTCGAGCTCCGGGCCCGAGACCTTGATGCCGACGGGCGTCTTGATGCCGGTTGCGAGCATGTCGATACGAGTCTTGATCGGCATGACCCAGGCGTTCGTAAGCCCGGGGAGGCTGACGACACGATCGAGCTCTGCCCGCAGACCTTCTGCCGTCATGCCGGCACGCCATTGCTCTTTGGGTTTCAGCTGAATGACCGTCTCGATCATCGTCAGCGGTGCCGGATCCGTGGCCGTCTCGGCCCGGCCGATCTTGCCAAATACGCGACTCACTTCTGGCACGTTCGCGATGAGGCGATCCGTCTGCTGCAGAATCTCCCGTGCCTTGTCGATCGAAATCCCGGGATAGGTCGTCGGCATATACATCAGATCGCCTTCGTCTAGCGGCGGCATGAATTCCGATCCGAGCCTCGTCACTGGCCAGAGCCCGACCAAAAGTATGGCGGCCGCCGCGGCAAGCGTGATTCCCGGGTAGCGGATGACCGCATCGATAACCGGGCGATAAGTGGCGATGAGCAGGCGATTTAGCGGATTCCTGCCTTCCGGTGTTACCGTGCCGCGAATAAAAATCCCCATCAGCACAGGCACGAGCGTGACAGAGAGCCCTGCCGCAGCAGCCATTGCATATGTCTTCGTAAACGCGAGCGGCGCAAAGAGTCGGCCTTCCTGGGCTTCGAGCGTAAAGACAGGCAGGAAGCTCAGTGTCGTGATGATCAGCGAAAAGAACAGTGCCGGGCCGACCTCGCTGGCCGCCTCACCAATGACGCGCCAGCGGTTGTCGTCGGTCAGCGGCTCGCGCTCGATATGCTTGTGCACATTCTCGATCATCACGATTGCTGCATCGACCATAACGCCGATCGCGATCGCGATGCCGCCAAGCGACATGATGTTGGCGTTGATCCCCTGCAGCTGCATGACGATGAACGCGACAAGGATCCCGACCGGCAGGCTCAGGATGACGACAAGCGACGAGCGCAAATGAAAAAGGAACACGGCACACACGAGTGCGACGAGGATGAACTCCTCGATCAGCTTCCCTCGCAGCGTTTCGACGGCGCGCTCGATCAGCGCCGAACGATCGTAGGTAGTGACGATCTCGACGCCGTCGGGCAGACCGGCTGCGAGCTCAGCCAGTCGCGTCTTCACATCGTCGATGGTTCGCGATGCGTTCTCGCCCCAGCGCAGCACGATAACGCCGCCAACGACCTCGCCTTCCCCGTCCAGCTCGGCGATACCCCGACGCATCTGCGGGCCGAGTCGAACTTCCGCAACGTCCATCAGCAGTATCGGCGTGCCGTTATCGTCGACACCCAGCGGAACGGTACTGAGGTCGTCAAGACCCGCCAGGTAGCCCGTGGCGCGAATCATGTACTCGCCTTCACCCATCTCGATGACAGAACCGCCGGTTTCCTGGTTACCGGACTGAATTGCACGCCTGACGCTTGCAAGCGTAATACCGAATGCGCGCAGCTTGTCGGGATCGACAACGACCTGATACTGCCTGACCATACCGCCGATCGTCGCTACCTCGGCGACACCAGGCACGGTCTGCAGCTCGAACTTCAGAAACCAGTCCTGGAGGCTCCGGAGCTCTGCGAGATCGTGCTGACCGCTGCGGTCGACGAGCGCGTATTCATAGATCCAGCCGACACCGGTAGCGTCCGGACCGAGTGCCGGCGTCGCCGAATCCGGCAGCCGGCCGGCGACCTGGCTCAGGTATTCCAGCACGCGCGAGCGCGCCCAGTAGAGATCGGTGCCATCTTCGAAAATGATGTAGACGAACGAATCGCCGAAGAAGGAATAACCGCGCACATTGACAGCGCCCGGAACGGATAACATGGCAGTGGTCAGCGGATACGTGACCTGATCCTCGACGACCTGGGGCGCCTGTCCGGGGAACGACGTCCTGACGATGACCTGTACGTCGGACAAATCCGGCAACGCATCGACGGGCGTCTGCCGCGCCGACCAGATGCCCCAGGCGACGAGAAACGCCGTGCCGAGCAACACCAGGAGGCGGTTCCTCAGCGATGCTCGAATCAGCCAGCTGATCATGGCCTGATCTCGTCAGTCGCGCGCTGCTCCGGCATTCCCATATCCATCCCAGGGTCCATGCGCCTCAGTGCCGAGTCGATGTTCGATTCCGAGTCGATCAGAAACTGGCCGGACGTGACGATCAGATCCCCTTCTTCGACGCCGGAACGAATCTCGATACGATCGCCGGCCTCGATACCGATTTCGACGGGTTGCGCACGAAACCGGCCCTCACCCAGTGCCAGCACGACCCGGTCGACGTCACCGCCGCGGATGACCGCTTCGCGCGGCACGTGTAGTACCGGATCGGTCTCGCTCGCGGCGATTTCGACTCGAGCAAACATGTTCGGGCGCAGCACTTCGGTCTGATTATCGAACCGCAGACGAACCTGGAGGGTCCGGGTACGTGGATCGAGCTCGGGATAGACGTAGTCCACCGTGCCCGACCAGCGCTGGCCCGGCAGGTAATCGAGCCGAACCTGGGCTCGCTGACCGGGTGCGACCCAGGCAGCTTCGCGCTCGAACACCTCGGCAAGCACCCACACTCGATCCAGCTCGGCGATCGACATGACGTTCGTGGCTGGCGTCACATACACGCCTTCGCGAACGCCGAGATGCGCGACGACACCATTTTTTTGCGCGAAGACACG
>JASFSB010000064.1:0-8133 GCA_050114615.1 Gammaproteobacteria bacterium | reverse complement strand
GTACCGGCATAGATCGGGTAACTCTTGCCGAGTGAGACCGGCAGTGCGAGGCTGTTGACGATGTGCAGCAGCGCGACGGTGATGATAAAAGCGCCATAGAACCAGTTGGCGACATAGATATGTCGCACGCGCCGCGTTGCGAGCGTGCCGAAGAACACGACGCCATAGGCGACCCACACGACGGCGATGAGCAGATCGATCGGCCACTCGAGTTCCGCGTATTCCTTGCCCTGCGTCAGTCCGAGCGGCAGGGTCACGGCGGCCAGTACGATCACTGCCTGCCAGCCCCAGAACGTAAAGGCTGCCAGCCGCGGCAGAAACAACGCGACGTGGCACGTGCGCTGGACGACGTAATAGGAAGTCGCGAACAGTGCGGACCCACCAAAAGCGAAAATGACCGCATTCGTATGCAACGGTCGCAGACGACCGTAACTCAACCAGCTGACGTCGAAATTCAGCGCCGGCCACATGAGCTGCGCCGCGATGAACAGGCCGACGGTCATGCCGACGATACCCCAGACAATGGTCATGATTGCGAACTGGCGAACGACCCGATCGCTGTACGTGCTGGCAGTTTCCATAGATCCGAGGTGCTGTTTGGTTGCGCGGAGCGGCCCGAATTATGCGGGTCCGTTTCGTCGGAGTGGATACGTATTTATGCCGAGTTTAATCTGCACAACGGCCAAGGTGTAATCGGATGCACCTGGCCAGCTGGGGGGCGGGCGGTTGGAATCAAGCCGGATTGACGAATCCGAATTGCCGTTTCTGGCGCCGTGCCGGGAACTCGAGCCGCTGGCGGCATTGCGCTGGCTCAGACTCGGCCTGCAGGACTTCCGCAAAGCGTGCCCGCAGAGCCTGTTCTACGGCGTCCTGATGGCAGCCGTGATGGCGCTCGTGTGCTGGCTCGCATGGCGCTACGGCAGTTGGTGGTTCATGCTCGCGATGCTTGGCGGATTCGTATTTCTCGCGCCGCTGAGCTGCATCGGGCTGTATGCGATCAGTGCGCAGCTCGAACGCGGTTACCCGCCGAGCCTGAAGCGCGCTTTGCGCGCGGGCCTGAAACGGCACTTCGGCAACGAAATGATTTTCGCGCTCGTGCTGCTGGTCGTATTCATGGTCTGGGCGCGCGCCGGGGCCATGGTCGGCGTGTTTTTCCCGATGCGCGGTCACCCGACGTTGTCCGATATGGCGGTGTATCTGAGCGTCGGCTCGGCTGTCGGGGCAGTTTTTGCAACGCTGACTTTCACGGTCAGCGCGTTTTCGCTGCCGATGATCATGCACCGCCGCGTGGATGCCATCACGGCAGTCGTCACGTCGATCAATGCGGTATTGCGAAACAAACTTGCAATGTTCGTGTGGCTCACACTGATCGTGTTCGGCATCGCCCTCGGCGTTGCCACCGCGTTCGTAGGGCTGGTCGTCATTTTGCCGACGATCGGTTATGCGGTCTGGCACGGCTACCTCGACACGATCGACGCCAGCGGTTTCCCGCGCCATACCGAGGGCATTACATCAGTGCCGCGCGGCCGTCACTGATCCGACGTATCATTCGGCCGAGGAGGTGCGCTTGGCGGACGAGGCGCTCAGGCAGGTTTTGGAGCTCGTGCGGGCGAGCCCGGTGGACTTCACTGCGCCGCCTGGCACCGCGCGCGCGGCATTCGAAGCCCTGTTCGCCGAGGCACCGCGACCGGATGCCGTGCGCTACGAAGCGGCGGAAGTCGGCGGCGTCCGCGGGCTGTGGGCACGCATCGGCGAGACGGCCGGCGACCGGGCCATCATCTACGTGCATGGCGGCGGATTCCTCGCCGGCAGTTCCACCGCCTACGCGGCACTGGCCGGCTCGCTTGCCGAGGCAGCCGGCATCGATACGTTTATCGTCGACTATCGGCTCGCACCCGAGAACCCGTCTCCGGCCGCGCAGACTGACGTGTTCGCCGTGTTTGGCAGTATGGTGTCAGCCGGCATGAAGTCGGTCGCGGTCGTTGGCGATTCAGCCGGCGGCTTTCTCGTCATGACTTTGCTGCTGCTGGCAAGAGAACGCGGGCTGTCCATGCCATCGTGCGCCGTCTTTTGGTCCCCGTGGCTGAACCTCGGCTGCGACACCGACTCATACGAGCGCAATGCCCGACTCGATCCGACGTTGACGACGTCGGGTCTGCTGGCGGGCAGGCGCCACTTTGTCGGTGATTCGCTACCAGGCGATGCGGCGCTGCGTCCGCTGGACGCCGACCTTGCCGGCCTGCCGCCCATGCTCGTGCAGATCGGTTCCACCGAAATCCTGCTCGATGATGCGCTCGCGCTGGCTACGCGCGCGGCCGCTGCCGGGGTAATGACCCGTCTCGATGTCTACCCCGGTCTGCCACACGTGTTTCAGTCCTTCGCCGGCATACTGCCGCAGGCGGCGCGCGCACTACGCGACTCGGCAACGTTCGTCCGCCTCGCGCAAACGGATTTTGTCGAGGGCTGATCCGGTCCGCTCGGTCAGTAGTCGATCAGCAGTCGTTCATGGCTGCGCCGTCCCAGCGCGTACAGGCGCAGCGCGAGAAACAATGCGACGATGCCCAGACCAACGACGAGCCCCCACCACAGCCCGGCAGCGCCGGCATTCGTGCGAAACGCCAGCCAGAGGCTGGCCGGCAGGCCCAGGCACCAATAACCGACGATGCTCGCGAGCACCGGAATGCGGGTATCGCCGATGCCGCGCAGCACGCCGAGTGCGACGACCTGTGTGCCATCGAAGATCTGAAACACGCCGGCGATCGGCAACAGCGTGACGGCGAGCTGCAGCACGATCGAGTCATCGGTGAACGGATCGGCGAGCAGACCCGGTGCGGCGATGAATCCGATCCCCGCGAGCGCCATGAAACCGACGCCGACGGTGAGGCCGGCGACGCCGGCGCGGCGCATCGCCGGCATATCACCGCGTCCGACCGCCTGTGCCACCAGCACGCCGGCTGCCACGGACACGCCGAGCGGCACCATATAGGTCACACTGGCCAGCGCGAGGGCGATCTGATGCGCTGCGACGTAGGACGTTCCGAGCCAGCCCATCAGCAGCGCGATCGTCGCGATGACACCCCATTCGAGCACCATCTGACCGCCGATCGGTGCGCCGATCAGGATCATCCGCCACAACGGGCGCACTGCGAACACGCGCGCGGCCAGTTGCGTCAGCCAGGGCGCGAGATGACGCCAGGAAAACCCGAGCAGCAGCAGCGCCGTCGACCACCGGCTCGCCATCGTGGCCCAGGCAGAACCGAAAGCGCCGAGTGCGGGAAAGCCACCGTGTCCGAACACCCACAGATAGTTGAGCCCTGCATTGATGCCGTTGCTGATCACGATCGCAGCGACGATCGCGGTCGTCCGGCGATGTGCCTGCAGCGACTGGCGGAGCACGATAAACACGTAAAACGGGAACAGAGCCGGTGCGGTGCGGTAGACGTAGCCGGCAGCGATCGGGACCAGCTCGTCGGGCTGACCGACCAGCCTCAGCACCGGCCCGACCGACAGATAGGCGAGTGTCGTGGGGACCGTCAGGCAGGCCGCGAGCAGCAGTCCGCGCTGCACTGAGCGACGCACCGCTGCATAGTCGCCGGCGCCGATCGCCTGACCGACGAGCGGGTCGAGCGCAAGCAACGTGCCCATCCCGAAAATCGACCAGCCGAACGAATAGAGATTGCCCAGCGCCACCCCGCCCAGTGCGACGGCCGAGTACTGACCCACCATCAGCGTGTCGACCGTGCCCATCGCCACCAGACCCAGCTGAATGGACACGATCGGACTCGCGAGTCGCAGCAGCTCGACGAAATCGTGCTTCGTTGGTCGGATCGAAGTGCTCATGATCGTTGCCGGAAACAAAAAAACCCCGGAGGACTCAGCGTCTTCCGGGGTCTCGAACAGAAGACAGCCACCTGGTGGCTGTCATGGCACGAATGCTAGGCAGCCGCCTCCCCGCGCGTCGATACGCGCATGCGTGCGAACGAATGTCTGATCGTGCGAATCATGGCGCGCCATGTTAGCCGTATTCCCCTGGGTGTCAATGATCAGCGGCACATTCGCGGGTCGACGGACAGCGGCCCGTGCGTTCGTGCATGCGCGCCGTTCCTGGAGTAAGCTCGCGCAAACGAATACACACGGGGGAGTCGAACCATGTCCGAGCAGGATTCCAGGCTGGGGCGCCGCCAGGTACTCGAAAGCGGTATCGGGATCGCGGGTATCGCAGCAACGGGCAGCCTGCCGTTTTGGTCGCAACTGGCGCTGGCGCAGGGCGAGGAGCTCGTGCCCTTCACGGACATGCCGGAGGAGTCCGTTGCCGATACGATGCCCAATGGCGTCCACTGGCTCGATACGCGCTCGATCGATTCCTTTTACACGCCCAACGACGATTTCTACGTCGTTCATCACTACAACACCCCCGAACTCAGCGCGGCCGGCCACGAGCTGCGAATCACCGGCCTCGTGCAGCGGCCCGCGACGCTGAGCCTCGCTGATCTGCGCAGCATGCCGAAGACCGAAATCGACGCCGGTTTCGAATGCGGCGGCAACAATCGCTTCCGCTTTCATGGGCTGATCGGCAATGCGCGCTGGGGTGGTGTCAGCCTTCGTGCGTTGCTCAGTGAGGTCGGGGTGCGCCGCGAAGGCATCGAGATCGTGTTCTATGGTGCTGACCAGGGCGCGGAAAACATCCGCGACATCGATGTCGAGCAGTCTTTCGGCCGCAGCATGGAGTACACCGACGCGATGAGCTCGGATGCCGTGCTGGCGTACGAAATGAACGGCGCGCCGCTCCCGCAGATGCACGGGGCGCCGCTGCGGCTGGTGGTGCCGGGCTGGTACGGTGTCGCGAACGTCAAGTGGCTGGCGCAGATACACGTGCAGGATCGCCGCTTCATGGGACGGTTCATGGCGCGCGACTACGTGACGCTGAGCCGTCAGGTCATCGGCGGTGTCGAACGGTGGGAAGAGCGATCGGTCTCGCGCATGCGCCTGAAATCATCGATCGTCCGTGTGACGCGGCGGCGCAATCGCTACAGCATTCAGGGCTTCGTGCTCAACGACGGAACACCGTTACAGGCCGTCGAGGTCAGTATCGACGGCGGGCCGTGGCAAACAGCCGAGATCGATCCGGAGGCGAGCCAATATTCCTGGAAGCTGTTTTCGCTGCAGTGGCCGGACCCGACCCCGGGCGAACACACGATCGTGTCCAGAGCGATCGACGCGAACGGCGGGATTCAGGCGACGCTCGACGAGTTGCCCGAGAAGCCGACCCGCTGGGAAAACTATGCGCAGTTTCCGCGCACCGTGCGGATTTAGCTCGCAAAAACGCTGCTCCGGATCATTCAGAGTGTGCGCCGGAAACGCACTGATGTGCGGCGTTTTGATGTATACTCTCAGGACTGCTTGATCAGCAGGACTACGTAGCGCGGCCTGGTTATTGATTTGCCGTCGCGGAGCTGCAATTTGCGCCTGGATTCCGTTCCCGGGCGCCCGCCGATGACATAAGCCGGACGCTGTGCTGCCTAGCCAGTTACAAATAGTTGTATCGGCAGAACTTCTATGATAAGTGCTTAATTGCAAAGGAATTAGACTCATTGTAAGGTGATGGGTCTAAAGTAACCTGGGTTCGCCACATACGAATTTGGCGTCAGTTCCGAACAATAGAGGGGGTGCTATGCGGAACACATCGTCGGCCAGAAAATATCGAACGTCAGGGATGGCGCTCGCCGCCGTCGTTCAGTGCCTGTTCCTTGCCGGCACGGCAGCAGCCATTCAGCCAGTCGCCGATGCGGCCAGCCGCGGCGATTTTGAAGATATCGTCAGTCTGATCGCGGCGGGCGAGGACGTAAATCTCCCCCAGGCCGACGGCACCACTGCGCTGATCTGGGCAGCTTACCAGGGTGACGTCGAGATGGTGACCGCGCTGCTCGCTGCCGGTGCCGACCCCGATCTTGCCAACGAATTCGGCGTCACTGCGCTGATGCAGGCGAGCCGGCAGGGTGATGCGGCGGTGATCGATGCATTACTCAGCGGCGGTGCCAGCGCAACCGTGACCTCCGAAACCGGCGTGACGCCATTGATGGCTGCTGCGCGCGCCGGCAGCGTCCCGGCCGTCGAGCGATTGCTCGCAGCAGGGATCGATGTCGATGCAGCCGAATCGCTGCAGCATCAGACGGCCCTGATGTGGGCCACGGTCGAAAAACACCACGACGTCGTCAGGGTGCTCCTCGATGCCGGCGCCGACCCGAATCTGCACGCACGCGAAACGACGCTCGAGAAGCGCAGCCGCCGAACCGATTTCCCGAGTGGCGGATTCACGGCACTGATGTGGGCTGCGCGCGAGGCCGACGAGCCGATGACCGATCTGCTGCTCGCCGGCGGTGCCGACATCAATGCCACAAACGCCGATGGTGCATCGGCCATGATCATTGCGATCGTCAACGATCGCTTCGATTACGCGGCGAAGCTGCTGGAACGCGGTGCGAATCCCGATGACGGCTCGCTGTATCAGGCCGTGCTGATGCGTGATGCGACGCATGACTGGTTCGCCAAAGACGGCACGCAGATGCGCGCCGATCATCCGAACGATCTCAACGCGCTCGATCTGACGCGCATCCTGCTGGAGGCCGGCGCCGATCCGAACAAGCCGTTCATCGGCCAGCTGCATTCGACGTCGATGTGCTGCGATACGAAGGAAAACGGTACGCCGTTTTTCCGCGCGGCCGTCGCGGGCGATGTCGAGGCCATGAAGCTGCTGATCGAGCATGGCGCAGACATCGAATGGCGCCCGGAGCAGCAGGACGGCGAGCAGGTCGGCGGACTCTTCGGCAATCGCACGATTGGCAAGACACCGTTGATGGTCGCCATGAACGGCGGACGCGGAGTCGGCATGTCGGGCGGGCCCGGTGACGTGCGTGACGGTGCACCGGCACCGTTCCGCGAGATTTCCAATCGCGAGCCGGTCGATGCGATGCGCCTGCTGCTCGAGGCCGGTGCCGATCCCGACGCGGTAACGCCCGACGACGGCGAGTCGGCACTGCATATGGCTGCTGAGGGTGGCCTGACCGAGATCGTCGACCTGCTCGCCGAGTATGGTGCGACCCTCGATCTGACGAACGCCGACGGCAAGACGGCGCTCGATATCGTCGAGGCTCAGGAGCCGCGCGTCGAAGTGCCTGCCGGTGCGCTGCGTGATACGCGTGAGCGAGCGCAACCAGCAGAAATTGCTGAACAGCTGCGCGAGCTGATGGGCATTTCGCCCGCTCAGGCAAGCCTGCAGGAGTCGAATTGAACGTGAGTGGTCGAGTCTTAATTACGGTTGGCGCCGTCGCGGTCGTCGGGGCCGGCGCCTGGTACCTGACCCGCGACGCTTCGCCGGATGCGCGCCTTGCGGATAATTGGCGATTCGTCCAGCAGTACTGTGTGGATTGTCATAACGATGCGGAGTTCGCCGGTGAAATGTCGCTGGAGGGCGTGACAGTCGAGGATGTTCATGCAAACGCCGAACTGTTCGAGACTGCGCTGCACAAACTGACGATTCGTGCGATGCCGCCGCGTGATGCGCCGCAGCCGGCGCCCGAGGCCCGCGCTCAGTTCGTCAGTGCACTGACCGGGACGCTCGATGCGGCCGCCTTCGCGCAGCCGTATGCCGCGCCGACGAAGGTGCACAGACTGAATCGTTCCGAGTACGTCAACGCCGTGCGGGACCTGTTTGGCGTCGAGGCAAATATCGCGGATATGCTGCCGAGTGACGGCGGCGATTTCGGTTTCGACAATATCGCCGATGCGCTGACCACCTCGCCGCTGCTGCTCGAGCGCTATCTGACCGTCGCAATGCGAGTCGCAGACATGGCGGTCGGCAATGCCGAACAGATCCCCGGTGCCGTGACGTTCCCGATTTCGTTCGACACGACCCAGGACTATCATCTCGAAGGCCTGCCGCTTGGCACCCGGGGCGGGCTGAAGGCGACGCATTATTTCCCGGCCGATGGCGAATACGTGCTCGCAGGACGCCTGTATCGCGGCGTCGAGGAAGGCCTGTTCGGCCTGGAAGGTCACGATATTCCGCATGATTTTCTGATTCTCGTCGACGGTGAGGTTGTCTACACGGCCGAGATCGGGACGAAGGCGGATCAC
>JASFSB010000063.1:0-8153 GCA_050114615.1 Gammaproteobacteria bacterium | reverse complement strand
TGCCTTTCATCCGATTATTGTGCGGGCTGTCTGCTGGCGGCCGTGACCCGTCTGCAGCCGTTTCACAACCCCCGATTGGTCGTTTGATGGCACGAGAGACATATATCCGGGCCGGTTTGCTGTGCCTGACCGCCGGTGCTGCAGCTGCGCAGAACGCTGTTACGTTGACGGATCCCGGTCAGAAGGAGGTGCGCGTCGTACGCACGGCGACACCGCCGGTGATCGACGGAAATCTGGACGACGCTGTATGGGCCAACGCTGCCGTAGTCGATGATCTGCACCAGGTCGTTCCATTCGAGTATGCAGAGCCGTTCGAGCGCACCGAAATCCGGATCCTTTATGACGACGACGCACTCTACGTCGCTGCCCGTCTATACGACCCGGAGCCGGACCAGATTACAGCGCAAAACATGCGTCAAAATGACAGCGTCGGGCAGGACGACAGCTTTTATGTGCATATCGATCCCTTTAACGAACAGCGTGGCGGCTATTACTTCGGCGTCAATCCGAACGGCGTGCGCCAGGACGGCATTTATCAGAACGTTACAGAATTCTATAACGCATGGGACAGTATCTACGATGCCGCCGCCGGGCGATTCGACGAAGGCTGGACCGCGGAGATCGAAATTCCGTTCAAGTCGATCTCGTTCGACCCGACGACTGACACCTGGGGGCTGAATTTCTCCCGCGGCGTGCCGCGAAAAAACGAACGTGTCGGCTGGGTTTCGAGGAACCGTGTATACAACCCCTCGGTATTCGGCCGCGCAGTGGGCTTCGAAGGGCTGCGACAGGGTGTCGGCCTCGACGTTGTCGTCTCCGGAAGCGCGTCGCAGCGCAAGGATTTTGCGACGGGCATATCGGATTCAGATTTCGAACCTTCGCTCGATGTCGTCTATAAACTGACGCCGCAGATCAATGCGTCGATCACGATCAACACGGACTTCTCGGCAACTGAAGTCGACGACCGGCAGGTCAACCTCACGCGTTTCGGTCTGTTCTTTCCTGAGAAGCGCGACTTCTTTCTCCGCGAAGCCGATATTTTCGAGTTTGGCGGGATAGGCGGGCAGCGGCAGTCGCAGATTCCCGGCCTGAATACGCTTGCGCAAAACGGGAGGCCGTTCTTTTCTCGTCGCATCGGTCTGAGTCCGAGCGGGCAGATCGTCGATCTCGAGTATGGTGCCAAGGTGAGCGGTCGCGTCGGTCGATGGGAGCTCGGTGCGCTGTCGATCCGCCAGGACGAATTCGCGGCGGTAGACGCCGATACGCTGTCGGTGGTGCGCGCCAGACGCGGCGTGTTCGGAGAGTCGAACGTCGGAATCATCGCGACCGAGGGTAATCCGGCAAGCGACCTCGACAACTCACTCGCTGGTGTCGATTTTCTCTATCGCAATACGCAGCTCCCCGGCGGTCGTTCGTTCGAAACCGACATTTGGTATCAGCAGAGCGATACCGAGGGCGTGGAAGACAGGGAGGCGGCGTACGGAGTGAGTTTCCGGCTGCCGACGAATGAAGGGTTCCGCACGACGCTGCAATACAAGGCTTACGAGGAGAACTTCAGTCCCGGCCTTGGCTTCATCAATCGGCAGGGTATCACCGACACCTACATGAACCTCGGCTATCTGTTGCGCCCGAGTGGTGGTTACCTCGAGTCCTGGCTGCTGAACTTCGATTATCAGCGCGTCGAGTATATCGACGGTGGCCTGCAGACCGAGGCGTTTTTCTTCCGGCCGTTTGAATTATCGAACCGCACCGGCGATTCGGCTGCGATCGTCGTCAGTGCGTTCAACGAAGTTCTGATAGAACCGTTCGAGATTTCCGAAGGCGTCGTCATTCCACCGGGGGAATACGACGTCGATACGCGCGGCTTTACGGCAAGCACCGGCAACCATCGCAAGGTGGCCATGAACCTGCGGATCGTGACGTATCCAGGCGGCAGGTATTACGGAGGCGACAGGGCGGATCAGTGGGTTCAGCTGGTCTGGCGTCCTTCGGCGCGCTTCCGCACGAGCCTGAGCTACGAGATCAACGAAATCGATCTGCCGCAGGGTTCCTTCGACGTGCGTCTCGTGCGTGCAGGCCTCGATATCTCGTTCTCATCTACGCTGTCCCTGGTCAACCTGATCCAGTATGACAACATCAGCGAAACGGCGGGCATCAACATGCGGCTGCACTGGATTCCCGAGGCCGGCCGCGAGGTCTATTTCGTCATCAATCACAACGTCGCAGATCCCGATCGTGACAACCATTTCCATTCGACGTTCTCGGATGTAACGGCGAAAATGAATTACACGTTCCGCTTCTAGGGTTGGGCGACGATGCTCAGTTCCCGTATGCGTCCGTCAGGATCTCGTACGAGGCCAGTCGGGCGTCGTGGTCGAAAATCTGAGTGGCAACCATCAGTTCGTCAGGATTCGTCCGGTCGATGAAATCTGCGACTTGCCGAGCGACAGTATCTCTGGAGCCAACGGCTGAGCAGGCCAGGAATGAGGACACCAGTTCCTGATCCTGCAGAGAAAGGGAGTCCTGGAGACCCCGTATCGGTGGGGGCAGCGGTCCGGGCCGGCCCCTTCTCAAATTGATAACGGCTTGCAGCAACGAGGTCAGTAGATACTGCGCTTGTTCATCGGTGGCGGCGGCGCAGACGTTATAGCCGAGCATTACGTAGGGTTCCTTCAGGAACTTCGAAGGCTCAAACGTCGAGCGATAGATCTCCATTGCCTCCATCATCATCTGAGGCGCGAAATGCGAAGCGAAGGCGTAGGGCAGTCCGAGGGCAGCGGCGAGCTGGGCGCCATAAAGACTCGAGCCCAGGATCCAGATCGGAACCCTGGTCCCGGCACCCGGTATCGCACGCACATGCTGATTCGCTACGGGTTCGTCCAGGTAGCCGATTAACTCGGCGACATCACGCGGAAACCCGTCGACATCGCCTTGCAGGTTGCGGCGCAGCGCGAAAGCCGTGTATTGGTCGGTGCCGGGCGCTCGGCCCAGGCCGAGGTCGATGCGCTCCGGATAAAGTGAGGCCAGCGTGCCAAACTGTTCGGCAATGATCAAAGGCGCATGATTCGGAAGCATTACGCCACCCGCGCCGACTCTGATCTTGCTCGTCGCCTCGGCCACGTACCCGATAGCCACTGCAGTCGCAGAACTTGCGATACCCGGCATGTTGTGGTGCTCAGCCAGCCAGAAGCGCCGGTAGCCAAGTTGCTCTGCGTGTTGCGCGAGGCGCCGACTACGCCTGAGTGCCTGTGCCGGCGTGCCGCCTTCGACGATCGGGGCCAGGTCCAGTACGCTCAGTGCCGGTTTGTCGTGTGCTCGGGTAATGGCAGTCAGTTCCCGCTACGGATAAGAGATGGGGCTTAGTCGGAGGAATGATTACAATATCGCGAAGAAGTCACAATCCCTTATCAACCTTCATGTGATCTGTCGCAGGGATTGCCGGGAACCCTGAGGATAAGATGCCAGAGTGCTTAGCAAACACCTCACAGGCAGAAGTCGAACCGCCGCCGATCTCGGGCGTGCGGACGATAAGACGAACGACCTGGCTGCGGCGATAGCAGATCGTGATGCAGCGATAGGGGATCTCGAGCAGACGATTTCCGAGCAACGCGAGGAAATCGCAAAGCTGCGCGCTGCACTGGAGCAGGCAGACTTCAGGGCCGAAACGCTCGAACGCAGCTACTCGACGCAGCTCGGTGAGGCTCGTGACCGCGCTGCAGCTGCTGAGGAATCGGCGAGCGATCGGCAGACCCGAATCTCCGAACTGGAAGCCAGCCATAAAGTCCTGAGCCGGGAATTAGCCGATGCACGCGCAACGCTCGCGTCTTTCGGGTCGGACGCCGCGTCGATCGATGAATTGCTGGAAAGCTTCTCCAGGCCGCGAGAGCGCGCCGTGCTGCATGGCACGGACGGTGCGATCGATGCGCCGGTCGAGCCCGAGACGCTGGAGGAACTGCTGGCTCCGGATGTCATGTTCGCCGGCAAGAGCAAGTAGCTGTGGCTTTTACCGTCCTGAGTTGGAATGTCGAGCACTTTCATGGCCTCGGAGACCCCCGATCTGACACTATTGCTGCATTCATCCGCGACCACGATGCAGACCTCATTGCGATCTACGAACTCGAGAGCTCGCATGGCGGATTCCTGTTCGCTCAGGATCAGTTTCCGGGGTTCTTTACGTTCATAACAGAGGGCCAGAATAATCAGGAAGTGCTGATCATGGCGAACCCTGCCGTGTTCGAGCATCTTACTGTCACGCAGCAACACAAGTTTCGGATCGGCAACCCGTATCTTCGCCCCGGTGCACTGGCAACAGTTACACAGGGCGGTGTACACACGAATGTGTTGTTCCTGCACAGCGCCTCGGGGACCGGCGCCGATGCCTTCGGTGACCGATTCGAAATCAACGAGCACGTCTTCAATCTGAACAGACGCCTGCAGGAGTTGGAGGATGCCAGCGGTATTGCAGCCCGACTGGTTGTGACGGGTGACTTCAATACGATGGGCCTTCAGTATCCACGCGGACTGGCAGGTCACAGAATTCAGACGTTTCACCAGGAGATTGCCGGGGTCGCTCACCTGGCGGATCGGGCCCATTTGGGCGGCTTCCAGGGCATGGGCTTCGCGCCCAAGGAGCACGATCTGACGTTTTCGAATCTCAACGATCGACAGCAAAGCGATCTGGATCACGTACTGGTGAGCGCGGGCGTTGCGCTGGCGAATCGGGGCAATCGACCCTCGGATGGAACTCCGTTCGAAGTGTCGGTGCAGGGCTGGATTCAACAGCCGTCGGGAGCGGCCAGAAACGATTTCATCGACTCCAGATCCGATCATTGTGCGCTGATCTTCACGATCGAATGAATGACTGGGACTTGCAGCGCTTCGTCGTCGCTCAGGAGCCCGTCTACGACTCTGTTTTGGCAGAGCTGAGTGCGGGCCGGAAAAGAACTCACTGGATGTGGTTCATATTTCCACAACTGCGGGGACTGGGGCACAGCCAGATGTCACATGAGTTCGGAATAGCCAGTATTGACGAAGCCAGTGCTTACCTCGAGCACGCAGTACTTGGACAGCGATTGCGTGAGTGCACGCAGCTCGTTAATGAAATCGAGGGCCGCAGTATCCAGCAGATCTTCGCTTTCCCCGATGACCTGAAGTTCCACTCATGCCTGACGCTATTCGGCAGAGTCGCCGCCGATGACAACGTGTTTCGCTCGGCACTGAATCGATACTTCGACGGTGACGAAGATATCAGAACGCTGGCGCTGCTCGCCCCGTTGTGAACTAAGGCCCCATTCGGCCCCGCAGGTCTTTGGCGACTGCTTCCTCGACCGTGTCGTCGCCTTCAGGTGTCACGACAAACTCCTCGTGTGGCCCGTCGGTACGATGCCAGATAATTCGGTACGAACCGTCCTGGTCACTCGTGAAGATCGAAACGGTTTCTGTCGCTTCCCAGACCTGGATTTTCTTCTTCATGTCCAGCCTCCTTTGCGCATGCAGTTTGCAGCCACCCAGGCTGCTGGTCAATTTACCGTCGAACCAGTAGAGCTACCGATCCTGCAATCGGAGTACCTGTGTGCCTGTAACTAGGCCCACAGTCAGACCCATCAACGCAGCTGCGACGAAGAAGACGATCGCCCAGACAGTCAGCGGCGCGCTTTCGGGAAGCATTGCCGGGAGTACAAAGGTCCATGGCAAGCCCAGCAGCCAGCCCATCACGTTCGCTGTGATCCAGCGTCGTGGTCGAGAGACGACGTCGCTAAGGACGCGCGATTGAGCAGTACCTATCGAGAACACGATGATGGTGCCTGCTGGCAGCCAGATGGCGATCTGCACGGCTGCAGAGAGGCCCATCAGATCGTCGAGCAGGGGGCTCAGCATGCCGCACAGCCATGCAATCGACGCCGCGACCGCTGTGTAGATGATCCAGCGACGCGTATTCAGTGCAGGCCAGCGCAGCCGCAGTATGTGAACCTGGAAAAACGCGAGAATCGCACCTTCGCCCAGTCCTCCGGCGGCCGCCATCAGGTACAGGACGATAGAGCGAGCGAACGGGTCGATGCCTTCGGTCAGCCACAGGACTGTCATGCCGCCGAGAACGGGCAAGCCAAAGAATCCAATCAACTCGCCAACCGTGCAGGCTAATACCCATCGCCAATAGAGTCCCGTAGCTTCAGTCGTCATATCGGTGACGATACACGCCGGGCGGAGCAGCGGAAACGCCGGGTTCGTTCAGGTAGACTGATGCGCAGCGAATCAGGCTGAACCTCGCGAACGGATATGCGCTGTCTCCGATCAGGATTCAACGAAATCAGAACATCTGAGGACTCATGAACAACAACAAATACAGAGCGCAAAGACTTTGCAGTCTGAACTGGTTCATCGCGACGTTCTTCGCAATACAGTCCGCATTCACGCGCGCGGCGGGGCCGTAAACGGCGTGGTGATCATACCGTCGATTCATATCCAGGATTCTGCCGCGCCGACTCAGACATTCGACGGCAATAGCGTGCTCATCGATGTCTGCACAGATTCCAGAGAGCAGACGCTCGCCCCTGGCATCGAGCTGCTCGATGCCATCACGGTGCCAAAGACCATCACGGAGCTTGCGGGAATGCGAATCGCAGCCCGCTCGATCGACGATCGCTTCGGCTGCGCAGCTTTGCTGGCACTCACACAGCGGATCGATCCAGACTCGCTGGCCGGGCGATCGCTCATGTCGTTAACGCAACGGTATGATCTCAAACTGAATTACGGAGCCACAGGCGGCGGCAATGACGGCTCCGTTCTCCGGTCAGCTAAGAGCTCCGTCGTACCGCTGGGAATACCGCTGAGATACTCACACTCGGCCATCGAGACGATTGATACACCCGATCTGGAAGGGCTCGTCGATCTGCTCAAAGCGATGGTGCTGGACAGTTCGTGGATCGATTAATGATTGAACGCGAAAGATCAATGGTGTGGGCAGAGGTTCCCCGACAGTGACTGCCAGATCTCGCGTGACGATTCACATGGCGACGAGTCTCGATGGCTTCATCGCACGAAAAGACGGAAGCGTCGACTGGCTCGAGACGTCTGATGTGTTCGAATCCGGAGACTCGATGGATCCCGACTTCGTCGCTGAGTTTCTCAGGACTATAGATTGCTATGTCATGGGATCCAGGACGTACGAGACTGCGCTGGAATTTGAGAAAGGCGGTTCGGGTTGGGCATATGGTGACAAGCCTACATTCGTTCTGACCAGCCGTCGTCTGCCAAAACACCGAGGTTCCGTCGAGTTTTACTCGGGAGATCTTGTGCGACTGGTGAACGAGCGCCTGAAGCCAAACTTTCACAGCATTTGGTTCGTCGGTGGTGGAAAGGTCTCCGGGGAATGTCTTCGGCTCGGCCTGGCCGATGAAATTCGGTATTCGATCATGCCGGTTCTGATTGGCGAAGGGATTTCATTCTGCGAGGGACTCGACAAGGACATTGCGCTGCATCTGGTCGAGGTCAGCGCTTACAGAAGCGGTATGGTGGCACTGCGCCACGAAGTTCTCCGGTAGCGCATTACGTTGGAGTTCAAGCGCGCGTTTCGTGCGCGGCAGCGGGTCTGAGTGCCGCGCGAATTGCCTTCAGTATTTCGCCCCGAAGCCGCCGCTCGTCGATCATTGCGAGATCCTTCGCGGGATTGTTCGAGGTCAACTCGGTCATTCGTGCAACCAGTGCGTTTCGAGCGTCATCGCGCACGTGCGGCAGTGCTGCCTCGATCAGCGCAGCCGCTCGAAAGCGAGGCAGCCAGTGTCGATAAGCAGCAAACATCTGATTGGGCAGCTCCGGTGAATCCTTCCAGTCTGCGCCACCGAAAACGTTTTGCGTGACCCATTGTCCGGCACCAAAGCAGTCGAACGCCTCGCAGGCGGGGTACCCGAGTGACTGGCGCTTCGCGTGAATCGTGCAGTCGTTGCGCTCAGTCAAATGCCTGCAGGGCGTCTCCGCTGGCTTGTCGGCACCGAAGCCCTGCACGGCCAGTTGGTCCGGTACGACACAACAGAGCCCGCAACACTTGCTGCAATCGGCTCGAAATTTCGACATTGGTTATCCGCGTCTTTGCGAACGGGTAAAATGACGAGGCGCTATTCGGGACAGCGTGACCTGAGAACTCTTCATACTGGCAG
>JASFSB010000062.1:0-8201 GCA_050114615.1 Gammaproteobacteria bacterium | reverse complement strand
GCGGCTCGGGTTGCCGTCGACTGTTCGGGATCTGCCAGCGTATGCAGATACGCACGCAAAAACACCGTATCGAAAGGGGGTAGATATGGAGTGGATCAAGAGCATCTGGATCGGACGAATTCTGATCATCGCCGGGTTTCTGGCCGGCTATAACAGTCTGAGCGCGACAGTCAGACACTTAGGCAACGACGCGTTTTTGCTTGTCGCTGAAACTCCCATCGGACAGACGCACAGCTGGCATCACTTCCTGCGCGAGCTGGGTGGAGATTTTGGCGCAATGGCTGCCATCCTTGTGATTATCTTTGCTGCGCCGAAATTTCGCTCCCGGGTCACCTGGTGGGTGATGCTGATCCTGATGATCGGTTTTTACGCGCCGTTTTGGATCGGTACTCCGTTCAATCCGGCCTATGGCGCGCCGAATATGGGCGCAGAGATCAATCATCTGATCATGGCCGTACCGTCGCTGGTGGGTTGCTTCGTTCTGTTGCCGCACTTCAGAAGCTCCGGGGCGAGTTCGTTATCGTCAGGCTAGTGGAAATTTCGTGACCTGACGATCAGATCGCCGAGCAGCGCACTGTGATCGTGCAGCCTGCGCGCGACGATGTGCAGTACGTCGCCTTCCTTTTGCACATGCCCCTCGACACCCAACAGCGATGCGCCAAGCAGCGCCTTGCGCTCACGCTGCCCGACATTCTCCCAGACGATCAGATTCAGATAGCCGGTTTCATCCTCGAGTGTCACGAAAGTCACACCGGCCGCGCTCGCGGGCCGTTGCCGCGTTACAACGAGACCTGCTGCCCGCACATAACAACCGTTATCCAGCGCCTGGACCTGCTTCGCAGCGCTCAGGCCTTTAATCAGGAGCTGCTCACGCAGCACAGCAAGCGGATGGCGTCCAAGCGTCAGCCCGATATGCCGATAATCCGCAATGATGTCCTCCCCCTCGCCCGGCGTACTCAATAAAGGCACTGCTTCGTCGAGTTCAAGGTCGAGCGAGCTTTCATGATCGACACCGGCAACCTGCCAGCGTGCCTGATAACGATTGCGTGCAAACGGCCTGAATGCGCCCGCTGACGCCAGGCATCCCAGATCCTTCGCATTCAGGGCAGCACGACGCGTGAGATCGTTGACGCTCGTAAAAGCCCGTTTTGTGCGTTGCTCGATGAGCTGCGCCGCGCCTTCGGCCGAGAGACCTTTGACCATACGGAAACCAAGACGTATGCAGGGAGAACCGAATGCGTCACGCTCGAGCGAGCAATCCCAGTCACTGCAGTTAACATCGACAGGCCAGACTTCCACGTCCTGATTACGTGCCGCACGAACGAGCTGCGCGGGGGCATAAAACCCCATGGGCTGACTATTCAGTAACGCACAAAAAAAAGCAGCTGGCTGATAGTATTTGAGCCACGCCGATGCATAAGCCAGCAGTGCAAAACTTGCCGAATGCGATTCCGGGAATCCGTATTCACCAAAACCTTTTATCTGATTGAAAATCTGCTCCGCAAATTTGTCCGAATAGCCGCGCTGCCGCATGCCACTGATGAGTCGCTCACGATAGAACTCGAGATCACCGCGCCTGCCCCAGGCGGCCATAGCCCGGCGCAGCCCATCAGCCTCGCCTGGTGAAAATCCGGCGGCGACAATTGCCAGCTGCATGACCTGCTCCTGAAAAATCGGGACGCCCAGCGTACGTTCGAGCACGGTTTTGACAGCTTCGCTCGGATAACTGATCGCTTCTTTGCCATGACGGCGACGCAGATATGGATGCACCATGTCGCCCTGTATCGGACCCGGGCGAATAATCGCAACCTCGATAACGAGGTCGTAGTAACAGCGGGGCTTCAGTCGCGGCAGCATCGCCATTTGCGCGCGCGACTCGATCTGGAACACGCCGATCGTATCCGCGCGCGAAATCATCTCGTAGACATCCGGGTCATCGGCAACAATATCGCCGAGCGCATATGAGCGGCCGTAAAATGCCTCGAGCAACTCGAAGCTGCGGCGAATAGCGCTCAACATGCCCAGGCCCAGCACGTCGATCTTGAGCAGGCCCAGCGACTCGAGGTCTTCCTTGTCCCATTGAATCACTGTGCGATCCGGCATTGCGGCATTTTCGACAGGTACGAGCTCCGTCAGACTCGATGCCGCGATGACGAAGCCGCCAACATGCTGCGACAGATGCCGCGGAAAGCCGATGAGCTCATCGATCAAAAAAACAAGCTGACGCACGATTCGTGCATTCGGCTCGAAGCCTGCCTCGCGCAGGCGCTCGCCCGCGAGCTCGGGACCTTCCCACCACTGCATCGATTTCGCAAGCGCAGCTAACTGCGGCTCGCTCAGGCCCAGTGCTTTACCAATATCCCGTATAGCGCTGCGCGGGCGATAAGTAATGACTGTCGCTGCCAGCGCCGCGCGCGCACGTGTGTATTTTCGATAGATATATTGAATGACCTCCTCGCGCCGCTCGTGCTCGAAATCGACATCGATATCGGGCGGTTCATTACGTTCTTTGGAAATGAATCGCTCAAACAGCATTTCCATACGCGACGGATCGACTTCTGTGATGCCGAGGCAATAGCAGACAGCGGAATTGGCGGCAGAACCGCGCCCCTGACACAAAATCCCGCGGCTGCGGGCATATCGAACGATATCGTGAACAGTCAGGAAATATGGCTCAAACTTCAGCTCGGCGATGAGTTCGAGCTCATGCTCGATGAGTCGCTCGACTTTCTCAGGCACACCATCGGGCCAGCGATTCCGCATGCCACGACTGGTCAGCCTGCGCAGATGCGCAGCCGGCGACAAACCCGCAGGCACGAGCTCGCGTGGATACTCATAACGCAACTCGTCAAGCGAGAAATCGAATCGCTCGAGCACAGCCAGCGTCTCATCGAGCAGAGCCTGCGGATAGAGTTTTTGCAGCTCATTGATGGGCCGCAGATAACGTTCGCCATTTGGATAAAGCGTGAATCCGGCACGCTGCAATGGCCGGCCCGTCCGGATCGCTGTCAAAGTATCCTGCAACATGCGACGTCTGCGGATATGCATGTGCACGTTGCCGCTTGCGAGCATCGGCATGGCGAAGCGCTTCGCCAGCAGCGCGGCTCTGCGGCAGATATCGTTCGCCGTGCCGTCAACCAGATGCTCCACAGCGAGCCACAACCGACCTGCAAAACGTTCATGCAGCCAGCCGCCTGACCTGCTGTCCGCGGCCGGATCGTAGCCGGTTTCGGCCTCCAGTCCGGGCAGCCACAACAACAGACACTCGGAATCAACCAGACAATCACTGATTGTCTGCCTGTCCGTGCGATATTTACCTTTGAGTGTCTGTCTGCGCGAACGGGTAATGAGTGTGCACAACGCTGTATAGGCAACTCGATTCGGCGCAAGTACAACGACGTTGAGACCATCTTCACACCGAAATTCACTGCCGACTACGAACCGGATCTGCAGGTCCCTGGCCGCAACGTGGGCGCGTACAATACCGGCGAGCGAGCACTCATCAGTCAGCGCGATACCGGCGTACGCGAGCTCATTTGCCCGCCTGATGAGTTCTTCGGGATGTGAAGCGCCGCGCAGGAAAGTAAAGTTGCTCAGGCAATGCAGCTCCGCGTAAGCCATGTGACTTACCCGAATACGCCATGTACATACCAGGCCTGCCGGCGATGATCGAAATAAACCCAAAGCCGCTCTCGGGATTCACGCCTTACGATGTAGTAATCACGATTGACGGACCTGCCGTCCCACCAGCCGCTTTCGATACGCTCAGGACCGAGTTCGATCTGCCAGTCTGATGAATCATCACACGGACGCGGCTGCGGCAGCAGCCACAAAGGACGCTCGCCTGCCCAGGGCGAGAGTTGCGCATCTGCCTCATCGCTCACCGACCAGGCGGATTCCGGACGATGATCACTGGCCAGCGCAACACCAAAGACGCTCTTACGCCCGCAACGCTCACGCAGACGCTCGATCATGCCGATGTCCTGCGTTTGCTGCCCTGCCCGTGAACCCCCCTCTCCTGAGAACAATGGCGGCGTACTCGCAGACAACTCGAGCAATTCCCCGGTGCGCAGCTCCAAAGAAATGACTGGTGCCGGCAGGACAACGCGCTCGAACCGAACGGTCAGCAGATCGAACAGATGGCGCTGCTCGTATGTTGGCACCAGTAATTCGAACGCCTCAGCGCTCACCTCACGATGCAAATGGAAAAAGCGTATCGTGAAACGACTGATCTGTTTTTGCTGACTTTGCAGCTCGCTCATGAGCCTTTCGAGCAGCAGTTCACAGCCCTCGATCAACAGGGCTCTGTCGTCGGTTTCGGCCGGCAGATCGATGGAGAATGTCCGCTCCTGCGGTAATTCCGTCACCTCGCGCTGTTCAAAGGCCTTACCCAATGCCTGATCGAGTTCCCGCAGATGTTTGCGCCCAATGCGCAGTGCGAGGCCATCGCGTGGCAGACGCAGCAGATCTCCGATGTGACAGATACCCATCTCGCTCAGGCGCGTGAGCAGATCGTGCGACCAGCCAGTGACAGACAGCGGCACCGGGCGCAACCTGCCCGGCAGCTGTGCCTCATCATGCACATCACCTCCGGTATGACGCGACAGCCAGATGGCTGCATGCGCGCTCGGCGCGAGACTCGTACGCGCCGAGAGCCCCCGCCTGGCCAGCTGAGCGTGCAGTGCGCCGGTGATCTGCCCGGCGCCGCCGAACAACCTGAGACTGCCGCGAATTTCCAGCAACAACACATTCGGCTCGACGATGCTGACGGTCGGGGTCAGTGTGCGCGCCCAGATGGCAAGGGAGCGCAGCGCATGCTGCTCGCAGCTGATCTCACGCCGATGAATGCGCAGATTATCGGCTATTGCCAATGCTGCATTCAGCGCACAGCCGACACCGATACCCAGCATCTGCGCTGCCGGATTCACTGCGGCAATATGTGCGTCATCGGTATCCACGACGACGACGGGTTCCTGCAGACCGGCGACGGCAGATGATTCGACAATCAGGTCATGCAGGCACACAGCCAGCCACAAACGGCTTGCCGAAGCCTTCGTAATGGCCTCAGCCGGTCGGGAACCACTCTGCTGAG
Source organism: Gammaproteobacteria bacterium (assembly GCA_050114615.1). Lineage (GTDB taxonomy): Bacteria > Pseudomonadota > Gammaproteobacteria > Steroidobacterales > Rariloculaceae > JAHEEO01. Next base: position 3,109 of record JASFSB010000062.1, on the reverse strand, counting down.
TAAATCCGGAGCCGCCGCCGACTCCCGGAAACAGGGATAAGTTTTTGACCGACTGCGCCATGGCTGAAGATCATCCACCAACCTCGTGGCCGGCAATGTGCACACTCGCAGGTCTTCCACCGCGGCATTTGAGAATATTCACATGCAGCGCATCGTTCTGCACGCTCAGACACAGCTTCAAGGCCGCCGGGGATCTTCGGGATACTTCATGGAGCGGGCTGAAAAACACGGCCCAGATTCGCTGTGCCGCAATGCTGAGCTGCAGGCGACGCAGGGTCGTTTGCCCTGCATGCGTGAGCCAGGCCAGCACGGTCGATTCAGCACGTGTCTGTAAAACCTGCTCGATGGCCCACGGTACGTCTGCTGCATTGCTCGGCTGCACGAGCAACACATTACGCAGATCAAGACCATGGCGCACGAGCGCCGGTGCATACGGCATAAAAGGCGGCGCTATCCAGGTAATCCCGTGCCTTGCCCTGCGCGCCAGCGCCGGCATGAACAGCTGCAACTCACCGATACCATACTCACCAATGAAGACCTCGGTCATCGCGGCCAGTGGCCAGCCACCCCCGGGCAGACAACGATCGAGCATCGGGAATCCGCTCGACAGTGTTTCCCAACGCTGTTCGCGGCTGCCGGCCCGCCAGATTTCATTGGACGTGATCACGCACGACGCCAACGACGACGCCTTCTATCGACAGATCCTGCTCACGTAAATCGACTTCGATCGGCGTGAAATCGGGGTTCTCGGGCAACAGCCAGACCTGATGCCCCTGCTGGCGATAACGCTTGACCGTGACTTCATTTTCGAGGCGCGCCACGATGATCTGCCGATTGCGAACATCCGCCTTGCGTTGCACGGCGACGAGATCGCCGTCGAGGATGCCGGCATCGCGCATGCTCATACCCTGGACCCGCAACAAAAAGTGCGGCTTTCCGGAAAAAATACTCGTATCGATCCGATAATGCGTTTCGATATTTTCCTCTGCGAGAATCGGCTCTCCCGCTGCAACACGCCCGACGAGCGGCAGACCGAGCTGTTCACGCAATGCATCTTTCAGGCGAATGCCACGCGAAGTCCCCGGCAGCAATTCGATTGCCCCTTTGCGTTCGAGCGCCCGCAGATGCTCTTCCGCTGCGTTGACCGAACGAAACTGCAGCGCCTCAGCGATCTCGGCACGTGTCGGGGGACGATGCGTTTCATTAATAACGTCCTGAATTAACTCGAGAACTTCTCTCTGCCTCGTCGTGAGTTCACGCATGACGATTACCTGTATATAAAACCATATTGTGAATATATACAGCTTTCGGGGCAGGCAGGCAAGTCCGTCGTTTCCGGCAGACCCATCGGCTGCTTTATGGTGCAGCGCTCACTACGAACGAGTCATCGACTGTCACCGATCAGCGACAGAAAAATCGGCACGGCCGCAGAGTGTGCGATCACGCACGATATCCGCAAGGAATCAATTGCCATAACAAGAGCTTTGGGAAATAATGGGCACCGTTTTTTGTGACTCAACTGTCAGGGGTATTTAAATGACAAATCGATTCACGGGTGCACTTCGCGTTGCGGCACTGCTCACCGGCTTTGCTCTGGTGACGGGTTGCGCATCCATTACACAGGATGACCTCGATGCGGTACGCGCAATCGCTGAAGGCGCTCAAAATACCGCCGACAGCGCGCAGCGCACTGCGAACGAGGCACGTCAGCTGGCATCAGGCGCACAAAGCACTGCAAACCAGGCGCTGAGCGCTGCACAGGACGCGCAGGCCTGCTGCGATGCAACGAATCAGCGCATCGATCGCATGATGGAAGACATGGCTTCGAAGTAAGCCAACGCACTTTCAGCTTAAGCAAGCAATTCAGGAGCCGTCGGAGCATTCCGGCGGCTTTTTTTTCGTCCTGGATAAACCGGACGCAACCGGACGCGAATCGAATCGTTATTGCGTGGCCGGCGCCCGAGGAGTACCAGGAATACCGACGAGCTCCAGCGATGCATCAGCAAGCGAATCGGACATCTGCAGCGGCGGTACCTGCATCGGCTCAATCGAGACGAACTGTGGGATACCACTGCTCGCATGCATCACCGTTTCGGCATTGCGCCAGTGCATATTGTTCGTCTGCCGCTGTTCGGTCGCACCGACGAAAATGCGCGTAAGCTCAGTCGCCGTCCAGCTGCCACTCTCGATATCTTCATTGAGTGGTCGATGCGCCTCGAGATAAAGACCGTCGTCTCCCCAGCCGAGCTTATATGGCTGATTGACGATCGTGACCTGCGTCCCGACCGCCACGCTCGCAAACAACGCTTCGACATCCTCAGGAAACAGACGAATACAGCCATGCGTGACCCGCATACCGAGACCGTAAGGCTTGTTGGTGCCGTGGAGCAGATAGCCAGGGATCCCCAGATAAAGCGCACGCGTACCCAGCGGGTTGTCGGGCCCGGGCGGAACGACATTCGGCAGCGGATCATTGCGCTCAGCATGTTCCTGGCGCACTGACTCCGGCGGATACCAGGTCGGATCGACCGCCTTGCGAACAACGCTCGTCCTGCCATACGGCGTCGCCCAGTCCTGCTTGCCGATGCTGATCGGATAGGTAATGACGCGATCGCCACTTTCCGGGAAGTAATACAGACGCAGTTCAGGCACGTTAACGACGACGCCGCGACGCTCAGTGCGCGGCAACACGAATTGCGTCGGTATGACGATCTCGGTACCCGCCCCCGGCAACCACGGATCGACGTCCGGATTCGCCTGACGCAGTTCCTCGTAGCCGACGTCGAAGCGCCGCGCCAGGCGGACAAACGTATCCTCATGATCCGCCGCGATCACCTGGACGGATCCAACGACTTCCGTATCGGGCAACAACGGGAATTCCAGCGCAAGGGCGGGCTGCGGAGTCCCGAAATGCGCGCAGGCAAGCACCGCTAAGGCCAGTGCCGGTGCGGCTGTAAAGCTGGTTCGTTTCATGTTCTTCATATTAAGACGTCCAGCTTACCTCGGAATGGGGCCGCGTCTCAATTCGATCAATACCTTATGAGACTCGCGCCCCAGGTAAACCCGCCGCCGAAAGCCTCGAGCAGCAGCAGGTCGCCGCGCCTGATCC
>JASFSB010000061.1:0-8235 GCA_050114615.1 Gammaproteobacteria bacterium | reverse complement strand
TGCGGCGCGCTGGCAAAGCGGGGAAGCAGGACACGCCGCAGCTGATCAGGCTATGTGAGCTCACGACGCGCTGCAGCATCGCTAATGCGCGATTGCGGCCAGTTTCGGATGACGGCGCTTCGCCGGAGCGACCGACGTCGGCACTGTCGCGGTATCAGCACCGTTGCCGATGCGATAATGATAGAATATTATCTATTAATATCAGATAATTACAAATGATATTTTAAGTCAATTATCGATGCTGAAAGCAAGCAGCACGTTGCCTGGCGTCCCGACGATTCCACCGTTGCCGGAAGTCACGTACAACATGCCGCCGGCAACGACCGGTCCGGGTCCATCGATCGCCCCGCCCCGCCCCGGCACGCCATTGACCGTCTCGAAATCGCGATTCGTATCGTAACTCCAGATGATCCGGCCATTACGTTTCGAGTACGCTCGCACACCGCCATCGGCGCCGCCGGAGATGACCGCACCGGGAACCGATGTCAGCGCCGCGGACTGTGCCGAACTGCAGCCCGGGCCGGAATCACACAGTGGTGGTTGTGGTCCGGTAAACCATACGCGTGCGCCGGTCGCCAGCTCGACCGCGTGGATACCGCCGGGCTCGTCGGTGAACTGGTCAGCAACGGCGAAATACGCCACATCGCCATCGGTCGACGCACCCCACACGCCGCCGACCGGACTGCCGCGACCCCAGCGATATTCCCAGAGCGTGGCACCATCGTTGTCCGGATCCAGTGCATAGCCGACGCCCGATTTCTGCGTCACAACGAGCAGATCCTTGCCGTTGTCGAGCGTCGTTAATGCCGGTGAGGCCGAGAAGTCGAAATCCGGGCCCACGTTTTCCGGGCAATTCGGATTGTCGGCCGCCTCCGGCCCCCCGGACCGGGGATCGCAGCGCATGATCCAGACGTCACCCGGCAATACCTGATTGATCCAGCGAATCGCACCGGTATCCATGTCGAATGCGATGATCGCGTTGCTCGTCGGCATGGGTGGATCGGCATAGGCGTTACCCGTGGCGGCATAGATGACGCCGCGCCGGGGATCGACAGTCGGCGAACTCCAGATGGCGGCACCTGCCGGCCCCCACAACTGCTTGCCGGTAGAGCTGAGGCCGCGCGGCCGTGGTTCCGGCATGACGTACGTCTTCCAGATCTGGTCACCCGTGCCGGCATCCAGCGCCGTGATCGCACCACGGAACGTGCAGCATTCGTAATCCGGCATCGACGCAACGTTCTCTTCAGAGACGCCCGACTGCGGCACGTACAGCACGCCGTCATGCAACACCGGCGCTCCGGTCGCGCGCGCAGCCGGATGAAAGTCGACCTTGCGCGTCCAGATACGCTGGCCGGTATCGGCGTCGATCGCATAAGCGCGTGCGGCCGCATCGGCGAAGAAGACCCCGTAGCCCGTCGGCACCGGCCCAACCGAAATGGCCGTCCGCACGCTCGCATCGGCCTGGAATGTCCAGTATGTGCAGCCTGTTGCGGCATCGAGCGCATAGATCGTGCCGATGTCGCTGGCCATGAACAGCCGGCCGTTGATGACGGCCGGCTGCGAACGCGATTGCGTGGCGCCGGGCACGGCGAACGCCCACTTCAGTTCGAGATCGGGAATGCTGTCTGCATCGAGGCCGTCGAGCGTGCTCATGAATCGCGCGTTGCGCGCGTCCGGTCCCCAGCCGTTCCAGTCGGTCCCCGGGGGGCCCGGCGTGAGCGGCTCAGGTGGCCCTGAGCAGCGTCCGCCGGAAACGAGCGACGCCGCAGTGGCCAGCCTCCGGCCCGCCAGAAACTCGGCCACTGCCGTGCGCTCGTCCTGTGCGAGCATCTGCCCCTGTATCCGCATGTTGCCGTCGGTCAGCGAGCGCAAAATGGCGTCCGGTCCGAGTGTCCGCAGCACCTCGAGCGCCGGGACGTCGTCGTCGACCGGATTGCGGTGGCAAACCGCACAATGGGTGTCCCAGACCTGCGCGCCGGGATCCTCCTGAGCCTGTGCGATGGCGGCCGATGCAAGCAGTGCTATCAGCGGCATTCCGCGGCTGCTCCCGTAACGATGCGATCTCATTGCTGCTCCTGCGTAAGCGTCGCTTCGATAAACCGGATCACCGGATCCGTCAGTGAGCGATCGCTCGTGCCGACGGCATAGCTCTCAGACAGATGTGAATGACCGGCCAGGTGCAGCCGCGTGAGCGGTTTGTCGACTGCGGCGAACGTCTGCGTCAGCGCCCGCGCCTGCTCGGTGGCCCAGGACGGATCCAGCTCGGCATCGACGACAAGCAGCGGTGTCTGTGTGCGCACCAGCATCGGCAGCGATGAACGTCGCGGATACGCAGACGGATCGTCGCCATAGTAGACCGACCACATCGAGACCTCCGTGCCGAGTTCGTAGAAGCCGGACAGCAGAATCGCACCGCGAATATCGGCATCGCGTCCGTCGCGAACCCGCTCCGCAAGGTAGTCAGCCACGTGTGCGGCGCCAGCGGAATGCCCCCAAAGGAAGATCTGCGCAGCATCACCGCCATAGTCTGCGATGTTGTCCCTGAGCCAGGCGACCACGGCGCTGATGTCCTCGATGCCGGATGGCCAGCGATGCGCAGGCGCCAGCCGGTAGTTGATGTTGACGCCGACGTAACCCTGCCCGGCGGCCCAGCGCATGATGTTGTCGTAGAACGGTGAGTCCGGGGCGGATTTCGCGCCGCGCTGAAAGCCACCGCCGTGGACGAATACGAGCACGGGCCCCGGGTCCCCGGGATCAGCCCGGCTGAACACATCGAGCACGTTGCGTTCGTCGGGGCCGTAGCGCAGATTACGAACAGGCGCCGGCTCGGAGACCGATGCGGCGCCGTGCATCGGCGCATAGATGGCGCTCGTCGCGGGCGGGTCGATTTCCGGTCCGATCGCACGCAGCCTTGCAGCAATCCCGGGCGTCATAAAGCCGTCAAAATTCCGATTGTTCATGTGTTCGCGCAGCTCCGCCGAATTACCCGGCCGCCCCGAGACCGGATTGTCGTAGTGGAATGGAATCTCGTATACGGCCGGGAACATGGCGAACTCGAGCGTCGGCGGCTCATCCGGCGGATACGTGCGACTCGGACCCGGTACACGCGCGCTCGGGCTACGCATCCAGCCACCGTCATAGCCGGCCCCCCAGGTATTCCAGGCATGCACCGAGGCGAACTTCCAGATGCCGTCTTCCCTGATTGCCCGGTCCTCGTATACCGCGGCGCCCATCGATGCACGCGCCCCGAAAGTCAGTTGCTGCATCATTCGTGAGCGAATCTGCGCGGACTGCCCATCGGGCGAGACGTGAATGACGGGCTGCATCTGTATGTGGTTACCGAGACGACCGGGGACCGGGCCTTCATCTCCGAACACGTGGAAAAGGAAGTTTCGAACGCGTTCCCGACCCACATACCTGCCGCGCTGCGCGAGCTCCATCGAGCCTTGTTCAGCAAACAGGTCCGCGAGATCGTTCCACAGATTCTTGTCGAGGTAGTAACCGTAGATGTTCTTGAGGTTCTCGAGCTCGTGCTGATCCTTTACTGCCCGAACCGTGTGTTCGATGCTCGCCAGAGCGCGCTGAAATGCTTCCGGTGTGATCGCTCCGCCGCGCGGCGTGGCGAGCAACGTCCCGACGGCATCAGGCCCGCTCTCGAGCATTTCGGACTCGCGAGTCGGACGCTCCTCAGGCGATTGCGCCGCGCGCCGTACGTAGCCGATCGCGGCGCGGGTCGGCCGACCTGCGCCGCGCGGATAACGCGGCGGCGCATCCGTAACGGGGTTGTCGTAGTGAAATGGCGGAATGTGGGCACGCGGGTAAATCGCGTATCGCTCGCTCGGTCCACGGTCAGGCGGTACCTCCACACTCGGCCCCGGAGGCGGCTGCGCATCCGCGGACCAGCCCTCGTCGTAGTCCGCAATAAATGTCGGGTAGTAGCGCAGCGAGCGGAATTTCCACACGCCGTTCTCGTTGACGAACGTGTTGTTGTAAATCCCCTCGGACCAGCTCCCGCTGCCCCCGTGCGTTCCGGTCATATTGAATTCGCGACTGCGCGAGCGCGCTGTCCGACCATCGGGCGCGACATCGACGATGATCTGCAACTGAACGTGGTCGTTGAGTACGCCGTTCGTCAGCCCCTGCGGCCCGAGCACATCGAGAAACTCACGAATGCGCTGCCGGCCTTCGTAGACGCCGCGCAATCCGATCTCTGCCGTTGCGTCTGCAGCAAACAGATCGGCCAGATGATCCCATTCCCGACGGTCGTAGTAGTAACCAAAACTGCGCTGCAGATTTTCGATGTGCTGCTCGTCTCGCAGCACGGCAGCGCGACGCGCGAGATTGCCTGCGCGCACAATGGCACGTTCGTCGGGCAGCGCGCGCAGACCTGTTTCGTCCGGCTCCGGTACCTCGCCCGGGCTGTGCCACGCGACGCCCGCGTCGCTGCGGCGCGGATTGTCGAAATGAAACGGACCGACACAGGCATCGGGAAAGCCACGGCAGGCTTCGTTACGTGGCTCGTCCGCCGGATGTGACAACTCGCGAGCACGGCGGACACGCCCGGCCTCGCCCGGGTTCACCCAGCCCGTGTCGTACGGTGCGCCAAAACCGGAGTGATAAGTCAGTGAGCGGATGCGCCAGACCCCCGCGCGTTTCGCGTAAATCATCTCGTAGGCGCCTTCAGCCCAGAATGCGGAACCGCCGAGCGACCCGACAGTGGCCCATACGCGCCAGCGGCCCTTCGCCGTTTGGCCGTCAGGGTCGATATGAACGACCGGCTGAAACGTCATGTGGTTGTAGAGACGGTTATCCCCGAGTCCGTTCTCACCGAATTTGACGTTGCCGACATTCAGATGCAGATGGCGACGAATGCTGGCCTGCCCGACGAAAGTCCCCGCCGGATAACGCGCAACCGCATCCTCGGCGAACAGATCCGCGAGATCGGTCCACATACCCTTGTCGAGGTAGTAGCCGTATGCGCGCTGCAGGCGTTTGATGGCGCGCATATCCTCGGCGAGCGCGATGTCGGTTTCGAGTCGATCCAGCCGCTCATCGCGCACGGGCGAAGCCTGCTGTGCTGCGGCGACGCTCGACAGAGACATCGCGATGATGACAGCACAGTGAACAGCCAGCCGCTGCACGAATAAACCTCTCCCGTTTCGGTCCGCGTACGCCAGGTATTCAGCAACGGACGACCGACTCAGTGTGCATGAAGCGCCGTCGAGCAGTCCAGGCAGCGTGCGCTGGCACAGAATCAGCTGCGCCCGGAGTTTCTCAGCAGCGGCACGACGAGGCGGCGCCAGGCGAGGGCAAAGCCGGTCCACACCATCAGCACGGTCGTCGCGGATACCACGCCGGCGACTGTCTGGCCCACGAAGCCGAAAGCCTCGCCGGTGTGAAGAAAGCGAACCCAGCTACGTGCCTGACGGCCGGGCGACTGGCTCGAGAATGGCTCCCACGCCGCCACGGCGGCACTCGCTGCGTCGAGAACCAGCGTATGTCGATGCTGTGGCTGGCCGCCGGTGCCGCGATCGATCGTGAAGCGAACGTCGGCCGCGCCGGCCTCGGGCAACTGCAGAGTAATCCGCCGCCAGTCTTCGGTATACGCCTGTGCCCGGCTCAGCAGCTCGTCCAGCGAAATGCGAACTCCGGCCTGCTCGGCGGCATGCGCGTGCGCGACGGCGGCCGCCGCTTGCCGCCCCCCGGACGGCGGCTCCTCGCCGAAAGCCCGGTACAGCAGATCGTTCGACCAGCTGTAATTGAATACGGTTGCGGTATAGACGATGACGATCAGCGGGATCGCAGTCCAGAAACCGAACACGTGGTGCCAGTTGTAGTCGCGCGCTTTGGCGTTCGTCGCCTTCGGGTTGAACCACAGGTGCATCCGAAACGCGGCCCACTTCGACACGCGCGGCAGCCATAGATACAGCCCGCTCAATAGCAGAAACAGGAACGCCAGATTGCTGATCCCGGTGACGGCGCGCCACGGCGCGCGCGACTCTCGACCCGCATTGAACCAGCGATGCCAGCCGGTGACCGCCGAGAAAAACTCACGCATCCCGGTCGCCCCTTCGCCGAGCATCTCGCCGGTATACGGATCGACGAGAAACGAATCCCCGCCGCGCCCGGCACCGAGTGTGACGGCCGCCTGCGGATCATTCGTAATCGCGAGTGAAGTCGGCTCGAAATTCGGTTCCTGAAGCCGTGCCGCTGCCAGCAATGATTCGATCGACTGACGTTGCCGGTTGCCCGGCTCGATCCTGGCATGCGAGCCGGCATCGGCCCATTCGAGCATCTGCCTCTCGTAGGTCAACAGCACGCCGGTCACTGACATCATCACGATCACGAGGCCCGTGACGACACCACAACATAGGTGGATCCAGAAAATCGTTTTTCGCAGCACTCTTCAACTCTCCGCGCGATGAGTCGCACTATCGGAAAAAATGTTAATGAGAACCATTTGCATTTGCAATAAGCATCTGGCAGCATCCGCTCAATTCGTAATGATATTCATTCGTATTCGTAAATCGAGAGGTCATTTCGAGCCATGTGCAAACCCGTTTCAGTGCGGCCCCGCTTCGCAGGCAGCAGCACACGCAAGCCATTGGCAACCGCGATTGCAGGACTCTGTGCACTGAGTGCGGCCGGTGTCGACGCGCAGGAAACGCCGGCAACCGATATCGAGGAAATCACGGTTCGAGGCCGCGCCGAGACCTATTCCACAGACCGATCGACTTCCGTCAAATATACACAGCGACTTCTCGACACACCGCGAACTCTCTCACTGATTACCGAGGATCTGCTGAGAGACCGCAACGCCGACACTCTCCAGGACGGCCTGCGCGCCGTCTCCGGCATCACGCTGGCTGCCGGGGAAGGCGGTACGCCGACCGGCGACCAGATGTTCATCCGCGGTTTTAGTGCGCGTAACGACATCATGATCAATGGCGTACGTGACATTGCCGGCTATACGCGCGACATCTTCAACGTCGAGACGATCGAGGTTGCGAAGGGACCGGGATCGGCTGTATACGGCCGCGGCGCGACCGGCGGAAATATCAATCTGCAGACGAAAACTGCCAGACTCGAACAATTCACCGACATCAGCATCCGCGGCGGCAGCGAAAGCGATTATCGAATGATGCTCGACCTGAATCGTCCGCTGACCGAATCGAGCGCGCTGCGGGTGAACGTGCTGACCGACGACGGCGAAGTCGCAGGCCGCAACGAAGTTTTCAATTCGAAAAATGCGCTCGCGCTGTCATTCGCATCAGGCATCGACACACGTTCACGATTGTCCGTCAACGCCGACTGGCAGAAGCAGGACAACCTCCCAGATTATGGTCTGCCCTGGGTGCCGAATTACAGTGCCCTTGCGGACCGAAGCATTGCATCGGAACTTGCAGACTACGAAGGCGGCGCACCTCCGGCAGATTACGACCTGTTCTTCGGAAACGTCTATCGCGATTATGAAGACATCGAAGCGCAATCGTTCACGGCCAGCTACGAGCGCGACGTTACCGATACAACGACGATTCGGACTCAGTTCCGTACCGGTACGGTCGATCGCGAGTCGGTCGTTACCGCTCCGCGCTTCGCGTTCGTAACCAGCGATGGTGTTCGCGTGTACGGTCCCGACGTCACACTGGCGGACGAAAAGACCCGCAACACGCGGGACTCGCTCAATGTCCTGCAACTCGACCTGATCGGCGCCTGGGATACGGGCCGGATTCGCCACGATGTCGTTACGGGGCTGGAATTCGCCCATGAAGAGTTCAGGCGCTGGAATTTCGTCGATCTCGTCGACGACAACCTGGATTCGACACCGGCGATCAACTCGCTTTCGAATCCGAACCCGAGGATTGCATTCACCGGGCAATACGGTCGCGACGGCACGAGCCAGCTTGCGCAGGGAGACACCGCAGCGCTATATGCGTTCGATACGATGTCGTTCAATCCGCAGTGGCAGCTGACACTCGGACTGCGCTGGGATCGGTTCGAGAGCGAGTATCGATACAGCTACACCGATCCGTCGCTGAGCCTTGCCGCCGTCAACGAAGCGGCAACGTGGAGCCTGGGAGTCGTCTACAAACCGTCCGACAACGGCACGATCTATTTCGGTTCCGGAACGTCATTCAGTCCGTCCGCGGAGGATCTCACGGCCTCTGCAAACGGCAACAACAACGAACTCGATCCCGAAGAGTCCGTCAGCTTCGAGTTCGGAACGAAGTGGGA
>JASFSB010000060.1:0-8264 GCA_050114615.1 Gammaproteobacteria bacterium | reverse complement strand
GCCGTTCCGTCGAGCTTCGTGAGGACGATGCCTGTGACACCGGTACGCGTATGGAATTCGATGGCCTGTGCGAGCGCATTTTGTCCCTGGCTTGCGTCGAGAACGAGCAGCGTCTCGTGGGGCGCCATTGCATCGAATCGGCTTGCAACGCGGCGTATTTTCGCGAGCTCGTCCATCAGCCCCGACGCTGTATGCAGGCGGCCCGCCGTATCAGCGATGACGACATCGAGGTGACGTGCGCGGGCTGCTTCGAGCGCATCGTGGACAACCGCGGCAGGGTCCGCACCGGGGGCCTGCGCGATCACCGGTACATCGAGTCGCCTGCCCCACGTCTGGAGCTGCTCGACTGCAGCCGCACGGAACGTGTCGCCGGCGGCCAGCAGCGGTCTGTGGCCCGCTTCGATCAGGCGCGTCGCGAGTTTCGCGATCATCGTGGTCTTGCCGGCCCCATTGACGCCAACGACGAGAATCACGAACGGTTGCGCGCTGCCGTCGATCACGAGCGGCGCGTACAGCGGTTTCAGAAGCTCTGCTATGGTGTCGCGCAACAACGCGCGTGCATCGGCGTTCGTCCCCACGCGTTTGCGCAGTGCACCGATCACCCAGTCGGTTGCTTCGACACCGACGTCCGCGAGCAGCAGCAGCTCCTCGAGTTCGTCGAGTGTTTCCTCGTCGAGCCTGCGACCGAGCAGGGCACCGATGTCGGGGCCGAGCCAGGACTTGCCGCGATTGAGCCGCTCGCGTAGCTTGGCGAAGAAACCCGAGTTGCGTGAACGAGTGGAATCCGTGGACACGATGCGGATGTGACTTTTGAGCGCGACGAAAAATTATACGCTGCGCTGAAAACGTCACAATGATGTCCCGTTCCACGCGACCCGGCCGAGTCAGAATCATCGGGGGGCGCTGGCGCGGACGCTTCATCGACATACCGCAAATCCCCGGGCTCAGGCCAACGCCGAACCGGGTTCGCGAGACGTTGTTCAACTGGCTCGCGCCTGAAATCGAGGGAGCACACTGTGTGGATCTGTACGCGGGCTCGGGCGCGCTGGGCATCGAGGCGCTGTCGCGCGGCGCCGCGAGCGTGACGTTCGTCGAATCGAACATGCAGCTCGTGACGGCGTTGCGAGCGCAGCTCGAGCGGCTCGGCGCGACGCCGGATGTCGTCCGCGATACGGCAGCGGCGTTTCTCGCCAGGACGAGTGATTCGTTCGATCTGGCCTTCGCAGATCCGCCGTTCGAAGTCGACCCGCAGCCGGTTTGCGATGCGCTCGCAGGACGGCTGCGCCCCGGCGGTGCACTTTACTGTGAGCGCAGCGCCGCGAATGAACTGCCTGCACTCGAATGGGGCGAGTGGCAGCGCCAGTCGCGAGCCGGAGACGTTCGATTCGGTCTCGCGCGCGCCGCAGCCATTCACTGACTGTTGTGCGGCCGCAGCGTTACAATGGTCGTCCTTCTGCCGTCGTGAGTTGCCACTGCCGTGCCGTTAAATGCCATGTATCCGGGCACGTTCGATCCTGTGACTCGGGGACACGAAGATATCCTGCGACGTTGCGCCGGGCTGTTCGACAATGTCGTCGTCGCCGTCGCCGCAAGCCCGCGCAAGCAGCCGTTGTTTTCCCTTGAGGAGCGTGTCGCGCTCGTCGAGGTGGTTCTGGACGGGCTCGAGAACGTTTCCGTGACCGGCTATTCCGGCCTGACGGTGGATTTTGCGCGCGAGCATGATCTCGGCGCGATCGTTCGCGGTCTGCGCGCGGTGTCTGATTTCGAGTTCGAGTTTCAGCTCGCGACAATGAATCGCCATTTGTCCGACTGCATAGAAACCGTCTTTCTGACTCCGACGGAACAATACAATTTCGTTTCCTCGAGTCTCGTTCGCGAAATCGCCGAACACGGCGGTGACGTGTCGGACTTCGTGCATCCACACGTCGAGGCCTGCCTGCAGTCCGCGTATGCGGCGCGTCACTGAGCGTCCGGGAAGTCGACATGACCACCAGGCATTGGAATAGCGCGGGCAGGTATCTGCGACTCGCTGGCAGCGGGTTGCTACTGACGCTGCCGGCGATTGCAGCGGCGCAAACTGGCCTGCCGGCGCCGGTGCGGGCACAGCATGAGATGGTCGTCGCGGCCAATCCGCATGCCGTGGCAGCCGGTGCTGAGATTCTGGAGGCAGGCGGCAGCGCGGTCGACGCGGCCATTGCCGTGCAGCTGGTGTTGTCGATGGTCGAACCGCAGTCTTCGGGAATCGGTGGCGGTGCGTTTTTGATTCATTTCGATGCGGCGCGCGAAGATGACGCCGCGCCGATGCTGACGGCCTACCAGGGACGTGAACGCGCACCTGCGGCAGGCAGCGCTGAAATGTTTCTCGACGCCGACGGACGTCCACTGCCATTTCCTGAGGTGGCCTGGGGCGGTGCGTCGGTCGGTGTGCCGGGCGTGATGCGCATGCTCGAGCTCGCCCACGCCGATCATGGCCGTCTGCCATGGGCACGCTTGTTCGAACCGGCCATAAAACTTGCCGAGCAGGGGTTTGAGATTTCGCCGCGGCTGTACTTCCTGCTCGATCGTTTCGCAGACTTTGCCAGCGCGCGTTCGTTCAAAGCGCATTACTACGATGACGAGGGCAGGGCACGCACCGCGGGAACGCTGCTGATCAACGAACCGTATGCGCGCACGCTGCGCGCCATTGCAGAAAACGGTGCGGACGAAATGTACGAGGGGCGGCTCGCCGAAGCGATCGTGACCGCGGTCAACGGCAATGCGGTGAGTCGGGGGCAGCTGACGCTGGAAGATCTGCACAGTTATCGGGCCGAGAAGCTCGCGCCGCTATGTTCCCCGTACCGGCAATGGACAGTCTGCGGACCGCAGCTACCGTCCTCCGGAGGCCTCACGCTGCAGCAGATTCTCGGTATTGCGGCGCATTTCGAGCTTGCGCCTGAGCGTCCGGCCCGAAGTGTTCACATCGTCACCGAGGCAAGCCGCCTGGCATTCGCCGACCGCGCGCTGTATCTCGGTGATCCCGAATTCATCGACGTGCCGGTGCGCGCACTGCTCGATCCGGTATACCTCGCTCATCGTGCGGCGCTGATCAGTCCGGATCGGGCCATCGAGACGGCGGTCGCGGGCGAGCCGATTCCGGCCGCAGCCTGGGAATATGCCCCCGGCCCCGTGTCCGAGCTCGCATCGACGAGCCACTTTTCGATCGTCGACAACGCGGGCGACGCCGTATCGATGACCACGAGCGTGCAAAGCACCTTCGGCAGTCAGCTGATGGTCGGCGGATTTTTACTCAATAATCAGCTGACCGACTTCTCGGACCCGCAGGCGGATGGGCGCCCGCTCGCCAATCGCCCTGGGGCGCACAAACGGCCACTCAGCAGCATGGCGCCGACCATCGTGCTCGATGAACGGGACCGGATCAGGCTCATCGTAGGGTCGCCCGGCGGCACCCGAATCATTGGCTACGTCGTGCAGGCGATCGTCGGCGTACTCGACTTCGGGCTCGATGTGCAGCAGGCCGTCGCTGCGCCGCACTATCTTGCGAGATTCCAGGCGGTGGAACTCGAAGCAAACCGGGACGTCGAGGATCTGCGAGCCGAGCTCGAAGCGCTGGGCCATACCGTCGAGGTTCGAAGCCTGAACAGCGGGCTGCACGCCATCGCGTTCGAGTACGGCGACGACGGTTCGCAAACGTTGCTCGGCGGCGTCGATCCGCGCCGCGAAGGCGCGGCTGTTGGCCGATAAGTGGGTTGGCCGGTCTCCGTTATGGGTGGCCGCCGTTCGGGGACAACTCACTTCGGCCGCCCATAACGGAGACCGGCCAATCGGTCGATAGGCAAAACGGCCGCCTGTCACAGAAGCCGGCCCCGAACGTCGTTGCGTGCGCTAGTGCTGGCAGTTGACGCAATAGTAGGTCGCGCGCTGGCCCTGCACGATCCGCCGGATCGCAGTGCCGCATTGCACGCACGGCTCACCAGCGCGTTCATAGACCTGCAGCGCGATGCGGAAATAGCCCGGCCGACCGTCACTGCCGACGAAGTCGCGCAGCGTCGTGCCGCCGTGAGCGATGGATTCTGCGAGTACGTCGCGCACAGCAGCGACGAGCAATCGCAGGCGTTCGGGAGAAATGCGTCCCGCGGCCCGGCGCGGATGAATGCCCGCTCGAAACAGCGCTTCGTTTGCATAGATGTTGCCGACGCCGACTACGACGTGTGAGTTCATCAGCAGTTGCTTGATTGCGACCCTGCGGCCTTCGCAGGCCGCTCGGAGGTGGTCGGCAGAAAACCCGGCTTCGAGCGGCTCGGGGCCGAGCGCGGCAATGAGTCGGTGACTGCCGGCGCTGTTAGTGAGCAGTACGCAGCCGAAGCGTCGTGGGTCATTGAGTCGCAGCGTGCCCGTCGCGAACCGCCAGTCCACGTGGTCATGAGGCGCCGGCGGAATCTCCTCCGGCAAAAACCGCAGGCTTCCGGACATGCCCAGATGCACGATGAGCTCGCAGTCGTCGAGCTGCAGCAACAAGTACTTCGCCCGGCGAGCAACGCTGTGCACCGTCTGACCGGCTATGCGCTGTTCGAGTCCGTCCGGTATACGCCAGCGCAGGCGTCTTTCGCGCACGACGACACGCTCGATCACCTGGTTGCTGATCAGCGGGGCAATGCCCCGCCGCGTGGTTTCGACTTCCGGCAGTTCAGGCACGAGTCAGCGCGCCCCCGCTTCTGTGATCTGTTGCATGAATCCTGACGAGAATCGTTTGGCCCCGTTCCTTGCTTCCGTTATATTGTCGCCCAGTTTCGATGTCCCGGGGCACGCACACGTGGAGTTTCTCTACAACTATCGCTACGGATTGCTTGATCTCGCCTGGTGGCAATTGGTGCTGGTCGGGCTCGTGTGGATGCATGTGACGCTGATGGCCATCACGCTGTGGTTTCATCGTGACCAGGCGCACCGGGCGATCGATCTGCACCCCGCAATCGCGCATTTTTTCCGCTTCTGGCTCTGGATGAGCACCGGCGCGCCGACCCGCGAGTGGGTCGCCGTTCATCGCAAGCATCATGCGTTGTGCGAAGTCGAAGGCGACCCGCACAGCCCACAGATCTATGGGCTCAGGCGAGTGCTGCTCGAAGGCGCCGAACTGTACAAGGCAGAGGCGCACCGGCAGGAAACGCTCGATAAGTACGGCAAGGGTACGCCGGAGGACTGGCTCGAGCGCAACGTCTACGGGCGGTTCGTGAATACCGGCATCGCGCTGCTCGTATTGCTGGATCTCGTATTGTTCGGTGCCCCGGGCATCATTCTGCTCGCGAGTCAGTTACTGACGATGCCGGCGCTGGCGGCAGGCGTCATCAACGGCCTGTGCCATGCACGCGGTTACCGGAATTTCGAAACCAACGACGCATCGACCAACCTGTGGCGATGGGGTCTGTTTGTCGGCGGTGAGGAGCTGCACAATAACCATCATGCATTCCCGACATCGGCGCGTTTCTCGCTGCGCCCCGGGGAGCTCGATATGGGCTGGCTGCACCTGAAACTGCTCAGCTGGCTGGGCCTTGCGAATATCCGTCGGGTTGCGGAACCCCCGGCGCTCGAGGCCGACGAAAAACCTTCAATCGACATCGATTCGCTGCGTGCGATCATCGTCAATCGAATGTATGTACTGCGGCACTATCTGCAGGAAGTGACGTTGCCGGCCCTTGAGCGGGAAGCCCGCCAGGACGACGGCATGCAGGCAAACAGCATGATTCGATCCGCCGCGCGCCTGCTGCGCTGGCAGCCGCACCTGCTCGACGAGAATTCTCAGGACTGGCTCGGCGAGCTGATCGAGCGGCATCCTGGCCTGCAATCCGTGCTCCAGTATCGTAATGAGCTCAAGAGCTTCTGGGAAGGCGCGCATACGAGTAACGAGAAGCTGCTCGCCGACTTCCGCGCCTGGTGCGCGCGCGCCGAGGCCAGTGGTATTCAGGGAATGCAGGACTTCGTTGCGTACCTGCGTTCGTTCAGGGCGATGCCGGAGTCCGCGGCCGCTACTTGATTTTCGTTTCCTTGTACGTGACGTACTGGCGAATCGTCGGGTCGAATTTCCGCACTTCCATCTTCTCGGGATGCTGACGCTTATTCTTCGTCGTCGTGTAGTAATGACCGGTGCCGGCCGACGACATAAGGCGGATTTTTTCTCTCGCGGAAGCCATCTCAGTTCCTCCGATACTTAGATCTTTTCGCCTCTCGCCCGCATGGCGTCGAGGACTTTTTCGATGCCGAATTTATTGATCATCCGTAGCCCTTTGTGCGAGAGGCGCAGCTTGACGTAGCGACTCTCGCTCTCGACCCAGAATCGCTGCGTGTGCAGATTCGGCAGAAACCGCCGACGCGTTCTGTTGTTGGCATGCGAGACGTTGTTTCCCGACATTGGGCGCTTGCCCGTTACCTGGCAAACTCGCGACATTGCTGGAGATCCTCGAACCCGTTCGAAGGGTCCGCGACTATACCGGGTAGCCTCGCCGGCGGCAAGCTCACTCGCACGCCTATAGCCAGCCAAGCCGCGCAAGTGAGCGACTACAGCCACGCGCGACGATGAGATGATCCAGCAAGCGGATGTCGATGAGTTCGAGCGATTTCTGCAGCCTTCGCGTGATTGTACGGTCGGCCTGACTCGGTTCGCAGTCGCCCGAGGGGTGATTGTGGCCGGCGATGACGGCGGCGGCATTATGGTGCAGCGCCCGCTTCAGTACTTCGCGTGGGTAGATCGGCGCACCGTCGATCGTGCCGCGGAACAGGAGCTCGAAACAAATGACCCGGTGTCGCGTGTCCAGAAATACGCAGGCGAAGGCCTCGTGTGGCAGATCAGCCAGCCTTGCGCTGAAGCAGGCTGCTGCATCTTCAGGGTTACGCAACGGCTGGCGTGCCGGCAGCGAGCGCTCGAGGCAGCGCCGGCCGAGCTCGACGCAGGCTAGCAGCCGGTCCTGGCGGGCTCGCCCGAAACCGAGCAGCTGCCGCAGCATGTCGCGGTCTGCGGCAATGAGGTTCGCCAGACCGCCAGCCTGCTCCAGCCATTGTCTGGCGCGCCGCTCCGTGGCCGCGTTGAAGCGGCCAGACACGACTGCCAGCAGGGCGCTGTCGCTGAGAAGGTGCACAGACTGATGCAGACCGCGACTATCCGGCTGTTCGCCTGGTGCAGGCATCGCCGTCGGGATGGAGATGTTCATGGCCGGACTTTGCCGCGTGGGCGACGTGCTGTCAGTCATGAAATTGCCGCGGTGTGTGGCGAAAGCGATCGAGTGGCTGGCAACTGCGGGTTGCTCAGGGGTAAGCTGCGTACATCATGGCGAATCGACCCGTCCAACTCGCGCGGCGACCGAAGCATCGAGTCGTGCTCGGCGTCAGCGGCGGCATCGCCGCATACAAAGCGCCCGAAATCGTGCGGCGGCTGCGTGAGCGCGACGCTGAGGTTCAGGTCGTTCTGACGCGCGCTGCGCGAGAGTTCGTCACCGCGACGAGCCTGCAGGCGGTTTCCGGACGAGCGGTGCGCGAATCCCTGTGGGATCGAGCCGCCGAAGCGGCCATGGGTCACATAGAGCTCGCCCGGTGGGCCGACACGATCGCGATCGCCCCGGCGAGCGCGAATGTCATTGCGCAGCTCGCACACGGGCTCGCGCCGGATTTGCTGACGACGCTGTGTCTGGCCACCGATGCGCGCGTGTTGCTCGCGCCCGCAATGAATCAGGCCATGTGGCGTCATCCGGCGACGCAGGCGAATGTGGCGACCGTGTTACGTCGCGGCATCGAGCTGCTCGGACCGGATGAGGGTGAGCAGGCCTGCGGCGATGTGGGGCCAGGGCGCATGCTCGAGCCGCAGGCGATCGCCGCGGCCGTGCTCGATCGCGGTTCGACGCATGCGCAGTTGCCTGGGATTCGTGTCGTGCTGACCGCCGGCCCGACACGCGAGCCCGTCGATCCGGTCCGCTACATCTCCAACCGCAGCTCCGGGCGCATGGGTTATGCGCTTGCGCAGGCATTCCAGCGAGCCGGCGCCGACGTTGTTCTCATTAGCGGTCCAGTCGTTCTCGAGGCGCCTGCAGGCGTCGAGCGCGTGCTGGTAAATACAGCCCAGGAAATGTACGACGCCGTCCACAGATACCTGGCAGGCACCGATATCTTCGTCGGTTGTGCCGCCGTTGCCGATTACCGGCCCGCAACGCTCAGTCCACAGAAGCTGAAGCGCTCAAAGGCTGCAACGGTGCTCGAGCTCGAGGCCTGCCCCGATATTCTGGCCA
>JASFSB010000059.1:0-8300 GCA_050114615.1 Gammaproteobacteria bacterium | reverse complement strand
GGGTTCAGGAAGAGGAAAATCTGAAGACCATGCTGGATGACAGCGAGGCTGTCTCTGAAGACTCTCCTTACGTCGCGCGCGAACTCGGCGTCAATCGCTACGAACTGATCGAAGATTTTGATTTCAGTGGCGCCGATGCCTACTGGGACGCGACGAGGCTGTTCTGGTCTGATGTGCGCGCGGCGTGGAACGAAATATTCGCGACACGCAGCAAGTTTCAGGTGCACGAGGTGGTCGACGGAGTCGCGCTTTGGCATGTGATGTTCGAATATGCCGCCGAACTCGAGGACGGCGCCGGATACGAAGCTCAGGCGAGTCGTCGGTTTGTCGACGAGACGCTCGCGAGATATGTTGAGTGAGCGATTTCCGCGTCAGACAAATTCCGCCACTACTGCTGGCTGCGGCGATCGTCGCATGTTCGGACGACCCGGGAAGCGTTGCGACGGACCGCACGGAAGATCGCGCGGTACGGCAATCAGATACGACTGATCTGCAGTACGTTGGCGTAGATCAGTGCGGTGAGTGTCATTCGGAGCAGGTGGCGAGCTGGCGGCGATCGCACCATGCGCACGCGATGGCTTACGCTGAACCGGACACCGTGGCCGGCGACTTCGATCAGGCGCGATTCGAGTACGGCCGGTACTACGCGGAGTTCTTTGTGCGAGACGACCGGTATTGGCTGCGGACCAACGACCTGCCGAAGGACGTGGATGCGAATGGCATCGACGTCGTCGAACTCGAAGTGCTTTATACATTCGGATTTGAGCCGTTACAGCAATATCTGGTCGAAACGCGGCCGGGGCGGCTGCAGGCATTCAATATTGCTTCAACCAGTGGTAATGCACAGTCTGCCTGGTTCGATCTCTACGAAGGAGAACAGCTTGATCAGAACGATCCGCTGCAGTGGAGCAGCGATCTGCATAACTGGAACAGCCGCTGTGCAAGCTGCCATGTGACCGATTTCCGTAAAAACTTCGACCGTGACACCCTGGTGTACGCAAGCGAATGGGAAGCGATCAACGTGAGCTGCGAGGCGTGTCACGGGCCGGGGTCCGCGCACGCAGCACAACCGGCAACGCCATTGCCGGTCGCGACGGCAATCGACTCCAGTTGGGTTTTCGGCGACGCGCCGATCGCGTTGCGACTTCCCGGCACTGACCTTCAGGCCGCCGAGAAGCAGGTCGAAGCCTGCGCTGCCTGTCATTCGCGACGCGCACAGCTCGCGCCACATCAGGCAGGGATGCGATATCTCGATGCGTTTGAGCCGGCCCTGCTGACCGAAGGCCTGTATCACGCTGATGGACAGATACTCGACGAAGTATTCGTGTATGGCTCATTCGCGCAAAGTGCGATGTATGCGGGTGGCGTTGCATGCACAGACTGCCATGAGCCACACAGCGGTGAGCTGCGTGCGCCCGGCGATACCTTGTGCGCGGGATGCCATCGCGCCGACGTTTTCGCCGTCCCCGAACATCATCGCCACGCTGCCGGGGCCCGACCCGACTGCGTCGACTGCCACATGCCCGCGACGATCTATATGGGAGTGGATCCACGGCGCGATCACAGCTTTCGGGTGCCCAGGCCCGACCTCACGCTGGCGATCGATACGCCAAATGCGTGCACTGGCTGCCACCGGAATCAGGATGCTCAGTGGGCGCAAACAGCGATCGAGCGATGGTACCCGGAGGGGCGCTGGCGCGAGCCTCATTACGGTGAAGCGATATCCGCCGGGCGCAGGTGGACGGTTGACCGTCGTACACGTCTCGTCGAGCTCGTTTATGACGAGTTGCGACCCCCGATTGTTCGCGCGACGGCGCTGCGTGTTCTCGCACGGCAGCTCGACGGCACCGCGCTGGATGCGATCGAATTCGCGACGCGAGCGCCGATTCCGTTGCTGCAGCTGGCCGGACTACAGGCTCTCGAAGGCGCGGAGCCGGGTGCGCGCCTTCAGCTCGCACAGCGATTTCTCGACAGCGAACTGCGCGCGCTGCGGATCAATGCGGCGCGCGTCCTCAGTGGCGCGGAAGCAGGGCTCAGCGAGCGCCGCCGGCAGGATTTCGCTGCCGCGATTCAGGAGTATGCAGGCACGCTTGATTACAACGCGGATTCCTCCGAAGGACTGGTGGGTACGGGTCTGCTGGCGGCGCAGCGCGAGGATTTCGAAGCGGCACAGGCGGCGTATCGTTCAGCCATTGCGCGCAATCCTGCGTTTGTCCCGGCCTATATCAATCTCGCAGACGTCTTGCGAATCGACGGTGCGGAAAACGAAGCCAACGCGTTGCTGGCAAACGCGCTCGACGGACCTGCAGGGCCGGATCCCGGGCTGCTTGCCGCACTGGGTTTGTCGCACGTCAGGCTGGGTAATGCCGAAGCTGCACTCGCGGCGTTTGCGCGCGCAACGGAACTCGCTCCCGATGATCCGTATCACGCCTACAGCTACGGACTGGCGCTTGCATCGCTTCGAACGCGCGAGGAAGCGCTCGGCTGGCTCGAGGACGCGAGCAATCGGCTGCCCGCATACGCGCCGATACTGATCGCACTGGCGACGATGAGTCGGGACGCGGGTCGGATCGATGCGGCACGAGATTTCACGGCGCGCCTGCTGGAGATTTCACCGGGCAATGCGAGCGGTGTCGCGCTGGCACGAGAGCTTGCACCACGCCGCGAGGCACAGCCTCCCGGCCAATAAACATAACACTGCGCCGTTCGTCGGCATTCCTTACAGGAGCAAGGTTAAGCGCGCTTAAGTCCTTGTTCAGGAAGCACAAAACATTCTGGTACACGACTTGCAGTGTTGTCCTGCGAGCGGGCGAGGGAACGCCTGCGGCCGGGTTCGCCCGGCGATTGGACAACAATGTACAAGGAGAGTCCAGTGCTGCCGGAAATGGTATGTCTTGCTCTTGCAGTGTATTACGAAGCCCGATCAGAGCCTTTTCTTGGTCAGGTTGCCGTCGCAGAAGTCGTCCTAAATCGAGCGGAAAGCGCGCGTTATCCGGACGACGTTTGTGACGTCGTCACCCAGGGTGGTACCGCACGTCACCGTTGTCAGTTCAGCTACTATTGCGACGGCAAACCCGAATCGCCGCGAAACCGTCAGGCGTGGCGGCGCGCCGTCGCGATTGCCAAGCTGACACGCAACGGTGTCATTTCTGCCGAGGTGCACGACGCGACACACTACCACGCGACCTACGTCGCGCCGTTTTGGCGTACTCACTACAGTCGAGTCACGACGATTGGCCGACATGTTTTCTACACTTCGTCCGCCGGCGCAAGGCAGCTGACGCCCGCATCGACCGAAGACAGCGGCACGGATTCCCTGATCGCCGCGAATCTTTGATCGATCGCGATGCGTACTGCGGGCGCTCACTGCCCCTTATGACGGATGCCGGTCGGCGGGAACGCTAACCGGCGTCTGCGTAGGGCTTCTTCAACAGGTATTGCGGATTTGCATCGAGCCAACCGGCAAGCCGGTCAGTGCGTGAGAGCGCCTCAGGGATGAATGCGAGCGCCTGCTCGAGGCGGTCATTCGGTTCCGCACAGCTGAATCTCAGGAAGCCGGAACCCGCATCACCGAAGCATTCGCCGCCAAGGCACGCAATACCCAAATCGTCGTCCGCACCTTCGAGCATAAACATCGCAAGACCGTGACTGGTTACGCCCAGTGAGTTGCACACGGGTGCAACGTTGGGAAACACGTAGAAGGTTGCAGTCGGATCGAGAGAATGAAAGCCGTCTATGCGATTGAGCCCTTCAGTCAGCAGAACGACCTTGTCGCGAAACTTCTTCATTACGGCATCGCGCTCGGCGCTGTCGTTCTCGAGTGCGGCACTGCCGGCAAGCTGGACGAGAGGTGGTGTGCAGGACAGCGTCGTGTTCACCATTTTGCCGATTGCATTGGCAACTTCCGCGGAGGCCACTGCGAACCCGAGCCGCCAGCCGCTCATGCTGTAGGACTTACTGAACGTATAGGCAGCGACGCAGTTCTCGAGCATTCCCGGTTCGCTGAGAATCGAGCGATGCTCACCGCGCCAGACCATATGACAGTATGGTTCGTCACTGAATACAGCGATGTTTCGGCCGCGCACCAGACCGGCGATGGCGCTCAGGTCTTCGGCTGTCGCAACGCCGCCGGTCGGGTTATGTGGCGTATTTATGAATATCGCCTTCGGTTGCGGGTCTTCAGCGAGAAAGCGTTCGACGTCGCTGACTACGGGACGAAACTCATTCGACTGCAGCAGCGGCTGCATGACGGCTCGCGCGCCGCGTCGCGATATGTTTGGCAGGTAGGTCGGAAAGTAAGGGCTGAAGACGAGTACGCCGTCGCCGGGGTTTAGAAACGCTTCGCAAAAGAATTGCTCGAAGACCTTTGCGCCTGGGCCGGCAACGATGTTTTCGGCAGTCGCCGGAATTCCGAACTCTCTGCTCACGAAGCTGGCCGCTGCTTCGCGAAACGGTGCAATGCCGGGCGAAGGGCAGTAGTGAGACTGATTGTCTTCGATTGCCCTGATGCCGCCGGCACGGGCGCCTGCAGTGCTGTCGAACGGGCTGTCGCCGATTTCGAGTTCAATTACGTTTTTACCGCCGGCCTGCAGGGATTTCGCGACGGCGAGTACCGTAAATGCCGTCTCCACAGTCAGGGAATTCGCGAATTCGCTAAGTTGTGCAGTCACGGTAACTCCTGAGCAATTCGGCGGGCCGCAAAGTATGCGTTCGCCGTCACCAGGGCGCAACATCGCGCCAACAGGGATGATTTAGTCGGGCACTGAAACTACTAGCAGAAGCGGTTATCGTGCGCTTTCTGATGTGCTTCAGCCGAACAAGTCCTTCAGTAAACTAAAGGCGAGACCATGAACCGGTCGATCTCGTGACGGTCTTATGAATCTGGCGAGAGTCAGTATAGTATTTGAATGAGTCGCGACAATGACTGTCCGGCGAGAGTGGGGGATGGCTTGATGAATCACATTCGAATGAATGCGTGGCTAATGCTGCCAGCGGTGTTGTTGCTCGACACTGCAGCCGCGCAGTATCAGCCGGATATCGGATTCGAGAGCGTCGGTCGCGGGGCGCCGCTGATTGCCGATCTCAACGACTACGAAATGACGGGCGCAACCATGCGTCGTCCGTTTACGGGGCAGCCCGGGCAGCCGCGTCCGCCCGGGCGCTTTACCGGTTCTGCACGAGCGGGGGAACATCCGCCGGGAATCGAGCCGCTGGAACGCGATTTGTTTACGTCTGATGACTTCTATGCCGATCGCGAGCTGTGGAGCGATCCACGCTACTTTCGCTGCAACAGCCCCGCGGCGATCGAAGATCTGTGGGGTGGCAACCGTACTGGCCTGATCGGAGACGATCCGCCGCGTTCGGCGCCGTGGGGTTACTGTGATCGCGACTATCCGCGCGAGGCAATCGTCAGTCCTTATGGATTCGCGACGGCGCAGGCGCACTACGAGGCCCTGCTCGAAGAAACCCGCAGCCGCGGCGGCCCGACACAACACACTTATGCGACGGTGCCGGGTGAATGGACCGGTCGATACATGCATCCTGGCCGAACGCCCAATAATCAGTATTGGTTTCGCATGCGCCACATTCAGACGCCGACGGTCCTGTCGTTGCTGACCGACGAGTACCAGACGCGCTTTGTTCAGGAGGCCTATCATCAGGGCAATACAAACGCGGCGCAGTGGCCCTCGTCGTATTGCTGGCCCGAGGGCTTTATGCGCCGCTGGCACGAGGCCGCTGTATGGGAGCACCACATCATGGTCACTCCCAAAATGGTGCAGATACTGGCGGGTGTCGCCCGCAACTTCATTACGAATATCCATATCGGCCGCGAGTTCAATATGGACGGTGCCGTTCCAAGGCTCGGTGCGGACGTGCCGCGCTGGTATGGTGAAACGATCGGTTTTTGGGACGAGGACGTTCTGATTACCTGGACGTCGAACATTCAGGGCTGGAAAACGCACGCCGCATTCGAGCATTCCAATCAGATGCAGACGATCGAGATCTATACGCCCAATCGTGACGCCGACGGAAATTTTCTCGGGTTGAATCACGAAGCGATCTTCTATGACCCGGAGGCGCTCGTAGAGCCGGTTCGGATCATTCGTAATTACGTCAGGCAAAGTGGCTTCGACGAGGGAGATCCGTACGTATTCGTCGAGTGCATTCAGACGATTTTCCCCGTCGATGGACGAGCGACGCCCGTTTCGCCCGGTCAGGTCATCGAGTACGAAGTGCCGGATATGTACGGTCGTCCCTGGGCCTATATCTGGGAGAAATATTTCGAGCAGGATATGCAGCGCCCGGCTGAAGAAGAGGATATCTTCAGTTTCGATTAATGCAGCGCGGTTATAGTTACAATAGTGACAGTTGAAATGTCATCGAGGATAAGCAGGAGATTTTGAAATGAGAACGATTCGCAGAATTGCCGTATCGATCACGGCTGCAACGGGACTGGCGATTGCGGTGTCGGCGGTCGTGCAGGCGCACCACTCGTTTGCAATGTACGATTTGCGGAAAACTCAGGTCTTTACCGGCGTCGTCACACGTGTCGACCCGGCGCCCAATCACCTGCAGATCTTCTTCTCACCGATGAACGAAGAACGCAAAAACGTGATTCGCGATGAAGCCGGCGAGCCGGTGGTGTGGGCTGTTGAGATGCAGGGTTCATCGCAGGCAGCGCGAGAAGGTGTGTCCGTCAGCTCTTTTCCACGCGGGACGATTTTCAGCGTAGCGCTTCATCCTCTGCGCAATGGTGATACGGCAGGGAGTCGTGAAGGTGGCATGTTCAAGTGCCCTGAGCGAACACCGCCAGCGGCCGGGATGCACTGTGACTCAGTCGACGGCCACGTCGAGATTGGAACGGAAGGCTTACCTGTCCCGACCGAGTAGGTTTTTCCGCAAGACGTTTATCAGAGCGTCGGGCGTGCAGGGCTTCGAGAACAGGTACCCCTGCATCGAATCGCACGCCCGCTTCTCGAGAAACGCGAGCTGATTGGTGGATTCGACGCCTTCGGCGATTACTGAAACTCCCAGCGTCTTGCCGAGTGAAATGATGGCTTCGGTAATTGCCATATCTTCCGAGTTTTCGGGAATGTCCCGAACGAACGATCTATCGATCTTCAGTGTGTCGATCGGGAAGCGTTTCAGTTGCGACAGCGACGAGTAGCCGGTTCCGAAATCATCGATCGCCAGCTTGATCCCAAGGCTCTTGATTGCCTCCAGTAACCGCGCGGCGCGGTCCACGTTGTGCATGATCATGCTCTCGGTGATTTCGAGCTCCAG
This sequence comes from Gammaproteobacteria bacterium, assembly GCA_050114615.1. Taxonomy (GTDB): domain Bacteria; phylum Pseudomonadota; class Gammaproteobacteria; order Steroidobacterales; family Rariloculaceae; genus JAHEEO01. The sequence continues at coordinate 1,016 of JASFSB010000059.1, read as the reverse complement.
AAACTCCGGTGACATGCCGGTTTGACTCAGTACTTCCGAAATATCACTGAGCAATGCTCCGTCCGCGAACTGCCGCGGGGAGAGATTGACGGCCATCGTGATTCCGGGCAGTCCCGTCTGCTGCCAGGCGACGTTTTGTTCGCACGCTCGTTTCAAAACCCATTTGCCGATGGGCACGATCAGCCCTGTATCTTCTGCCACCGGAATGAATTGCGCCGGAGATACGGTGCCGAGCACCGGGTTCCACCAGCGAAGCAGTGCCTCGACGCCGTTTACCAGGCCTGAACTGATATCGACTTTCGGCTGATATAGTACTTTGAATTCGCCGTTTTCCAGCGCATTGGCAAGATGCGTCTCCAGTGCCAGGCGTTCAACGGACATCGGGCTCCTGTCGACGGAATACAGTTGATAGTTGTTCTTGCCTTCCTCTTTCGCGAGGTACATCGCCATGTCGGCGTGTTTCATCAGCGTCGCGGCATCGTTCGCATGATCCGGGAAGTGTGCGATTCCGATGCTGGCGGTGACACGGCATTCCTGGTTTTGGATTTCGACCGGAATGAGCAGGGCAGAAAGAATCTTCTTTGCTGCGTCCTCAGCCGATGATTCTGTTTCCAGTTCCTCCAGAAGAATCACGAATTCGTCACCACCGAGACGGGCGACGACATCGGATTTTCTGACGCAGTCCCTCAACCGGTTAGCCATTTCTACGATCAGTTCATCGCCCGCGACGTGTCCGAGAGAATCATTGACGATCTTGAATCGATCGAGATCGATGAATAGCACGGCACATCTGCGTGAGCGTCTGCGCGCTGCCTCGATCGCGTGTTCCAACAGCTCGGAAAACATGGCGCGATTGTGCAGTCCGGTCATTTCGTCGTGAGTGGCGAGGTACTGCACTCTTTGTTCCGCGGCTTTTCGGCTCGAAATGTCCTCAACGATCGTGATGTCGTGTATTGGCTTGTCGTCGTCGTCACGTTTTACGGCACCGGTGATACGTACCCAGAGCACCTGACCAT
>JASFSB010000058.1:0-8304 GCA_050114615.1 Gammaproteobacteria bacterium | reverse complement strand
ACGAACGCGACTGAAGCGGCCGTGCTGTCCATAACGAAACCGATACGTTTCGGCCGGGTGCCGGAGGCGGCCTCTGCGAGCCCCATCAGAATAGGCAATGCGTCCTGCGCCTGTTTAACGCCGGTCGGCGACGTCTGAAAAATGTAATTGAAGCCGCGCCCGGTGATCAGATCAGAATACGAAAGCGTCAGCATGGGTAGCTCGGCCCGTTCGGTCACTTCCGACACGGCAAGCGTGAACGAGCTCAGGTATGAACCGGTAATGCCGACGAGATCGGGGTAATCGGCGACCATTCGCTGCGCCGCATTGCTTGCCCTTTCGACACTGTCGCCGGCGTCGAATACGAGCAATTCCACCGGACGGTTCCCGAGTGCAGAAATTCCGCCGGCTGCGTTGATGTGCTCGACGGCCATTTCGGCCCCCACTCGCATGACCTGACCCTGGCGTGCCCATGGACCGGTCAGCGGGACGATCAGGCCGAGTCGGACAGGCGCTGCTTCGGGTTGTGCAACGGCGCAGCCGCATCCGATGGCGAAGATACTGATCAGGAGACGAAGTGACATTGCCGTATTGTAGCGGTTGCTTACATACCGAGGTAGGCGGCCTTGATTCGCTCATCGCTGCGCAGCTCGTCATGATCGCCTTCCAGAATGATGCGTCCGGACTCGAGCACGTACGCTCGCTGAGCGAAATCGAGCGCCTCTGCAACGCGCTGCTCGACCAGTAGAACGCCGATATTTTCGCTTTGCTGAATGGCGACGATTTTTTCGAAAATGTCGTCCGCGATCGCCGGTGCGAGTCCCATAGACGGTTCATCGAGCATCAGCAGCCGAGGCGACGAGGCAAGGCCGCGGGCGATCGCGAGCATTTGCTGCTCACCGCCGGAGAGTGTGCCTGCGGCCTGCTGACCGCGCTGCGCGAGTCTCGGGAACCATGCGTAAAGCTTTTCGAGCGTGGCGGCCCGGCCGCTGCGTGAACGCCGGGCGAAAGCGCCCATTTCGAGGTTTTCGACGACGCTGAGAGAAGGGAAGACCTGCCGCCCTTCCGGTACGTGTGCAATTCCCAGGTGCGCGCGCGAGGCGGCCGGCATCGCGTTGAGATTCCGACCGTCCCAGCGCACGGAGCCGCGCAGCGGGTCGACGATTCCGGAGATCGTGTTGAACAGCGTGGTCTTGCCGGCCCCGTTCGGCCCGATCACGGAAACGATCTCACCTTCGGCGACCGTCATCGAAACGTCGAACAGCACCTGGATGCTTCCGTAGGCAACGTCGATATGGTCGATCTCAAGCATCGTCGGCCCATTTCTTACCGAGGTACGCGCTGATCACATCGGCATTCGAAGTAATCTCATCCGGTGAGCCCTGAGCCAGAACGCTCCCGTGATCGAGCACGATGAATCGATCGACGAGCTGCACCATGGCCTGCATCGTGTGCTCGATGATGACGACAGTAATGCCGAGCTCGGCAAGCTGGCGAATTTTTGCCATCAGGCTATCGACTTCATCGCGTGCAAGGCCCGCAAAGATCTCATCCAGGAGCAACAGCGATGGTTTGCCAGCCAGCGCGCGCGCCAGCTCGACAAGCCTCAGCTGCTCGTTACTGAGTGTCCCTGCGAGGCGATCCGCCTGATTCGAAAGCCCGGCCATGGTGAGCGCCCGCTGCGCAGTCAGCGCGGCTTCAGAGTCGTTTCGGGCGTGTGTGTACGCGCCGATGATGACGTTTTCGAGCAGCGTCATTCGTCTGAACGGCTTCACGACCTGGAATGTGCGCCCGACTCCGCGAGCACAGATTCTGTTCGTGCCCAGACCGATGATGCTGCGGCCGTCCAGCCTGACGTCGCCGGAATCGGGTGCGATGAGGCCGTTGAGAAGGTTGAACAACGTCGTTTTGCCCGCTCCATTCGGCCCGATCAGACCGACGATTTCGCCACGGTCGATTTCGAAGGAAACATCATTGACGGCACGCAGACCCCCAAACGTTTTATTCAGGTGCTCGACGCTGAGTATCGCCCCGCCATACACCGGCGCGGGCACCGAAAAATGGCTTTCGGGCTGCTCTTCTGACGGCTTGTGCCGCGTGTCCCGTCCGGGGGCGGGACGTCGGCGATGTATCAGATCGCGAAACTTCCAGAACAGGCCTTCCGGAGCGATGAGCACGACCGCGATGATGGCGACGCCGTAGAGCACGCCCTGGATCCCCGGCAGGTCCTGGGCAAAGCGCGCGTCGAGCCAGGCACTGGTCGGCACGAGAACGACGGCGCCGATGACCGGACCCCAAAGCGTGCCGACTCCGCCGAACATCGCGACGGTCAGCGCCTGCGCCGAGATCAGCATGCCGAAGGCCGACGGTGGCGTCACGACGAGCTGCACGACGGCATAGAATCCGCCGATCGCACCTGCCATTGCTCCACTGAGGGTTATCGCGCGCAGCTTCCAGGCGCGTGTGTCGATGCCGGATGCCTCCGCAGCCGTTTCGTCCTGCTTGATTGCGAGCAGCGAGCGACCGAAACGATGGCGCTCGACCCAGGCGCTGAGCATCATTGCGGCAAGCAGCATGCCCAGCGCTATATAAACGTAGATTCGCATCCCGTCGTCATGGAATTGCATAAAGGCGGCGGGCTGATCCGTTACTCGAGGCAACGTGACTTCCTGATAACCGAGCCATTCGAACACGTACAGCAGCGCGAGCGGGTAAGCCAGCATGCCGAGCGCAAAGTAGTGGCCACGGAGCCTGAACGTCGGCAGGCCGATGACGACGCCGGCAACACCGCCAACGAGCCCGGCCACCGGTATGCTGATCCAGGGGCTCCATTGCCAGTTGAGCTGTGCGAGAACCACGAAATACCCGCCCAGACCGAAAAACGCGGCGTGGCCGAAAGAGACGAGCCCGGAGTAGCCGCTGAGGAGATTCCAGGAGAGGCCCATCACTGCCCAGATCAGGACGATCGTCAGAATTCTCAGGTAGTAGTCGTTGCCGACGAACGTGGCAAGCAGCGCATAAGCCAGCGCGAACACGAGCATCGGCAGCCAGACGTTACTCGAGCGATCGGGCATGTGATTCGAACTCAGGCACGCCGCGCCGATTTGCCGAACAGGCCATCGGGGCGCAGCAGCAGAATCGCAAGAAAACAAACGAAGATTGCCGTGTTTTCGAGCTGGTACGGCAGAAACAGAGCGGACAGTGCGCGAATGAGGCCGATCGTCAGGCCGCCGAAGAACGCGCCCCAGAGACTGCCCAGTCCGCCGAGAACGACGCCTGCATACATCACGATCACGTATTCGATACCGGTGAACGGCTGGAACGCCGTGCCGCTTGCGAGCAGTCCGCCACCGAGCGCCGTCAGTGCAACGCCGATTCCAAATGCGATGCGATGGGCACGGTCCACGTCGATACCCATATACAGGGCAGCCGTTGGGTTGTCCGCCGCAGCGCGCATCGATCGACCGGTGCGCGTGCGGCGCATAAATACCGAGAATGCGATAACGACTGCGATGCCAATGATTGCTGCAATGGTTTCCTGCTGATTGACGAACACGATGATCCTGTCACCACTAAGCGGGCCAACCGGCCATGCCGTCCACGCAAGCGGTGTGGATATCGATACCGGCGTCGAGCCGAATACGACGAGACCGCCGTTGGAGAGTATCAGGGAGATTCCGAGTGTCAGAATCAACTGGGCATAGTGGCCCTCGGAGTCGAGTTGCGTGCTGCGCACGCCGGTAACTGCGCCGACCAGCGTTCGGTGCACGATCAGGCCGAGCAGAAAGACCACCGGTGCGGCTGCAAGGGCGGCGATGAAGGGCGCAACGTACGGTCCGAAGAACACCCAGGTGCCGAGCAGGCCTGCGCAGTACCATGCGACGTACATACCGATCATCATGAATTCGCCCTGAGCGAAGTTGATGACGCGCATGATCCCGAAAATCGTGGTCAGACCGACGCACATAAGTCCGTAGATCACACCGGTCAGCAGGCCAGTCGTAAGAAACTGCAGAAAGTTTTCTACATGCTGCGCCGTATCCATCACTCGGCCGCTACCAGGCGCAGTCCCGAATACACGCGACAATTGTCGGCATGTTCGAGTCCGGCGATGCGGTCGCGGAGCATGCGCGCAGCTGCGGGACCGAGACTGGCCCTGGCGGCAGCATCGAAGCGCTGAGCAACGAGCTTTTCGCTGGCGCCGCGCACGTCACCGAGTTCCTGGGTCAGTCGACGGCCGTCGGACAAATCGACTCTTACGCGAGCTGCCTGGCGCCTGGGGTAAACCGATGACATGGCATGGTCGATTCGGATTTCGATCGAAGAGGCCAGTTCTGAAATGTCCTCCTGATCGGCCGGCCGATAGTTCGCTTCGTCGAAGTTCCCTGCCAGCAGCGCCGCCGCGACGTTGTACTGAATGCTCATCTTTGCCTGGAGGATGTGCCTGAACGGGCCCTGTGCATCGCAGCCGGGATAGTGAGCGGCGGCATGATTTACGAAGACGACGACGGTGTCGATATCGTCAGGCCGCAATGATTCGGTTTCCGCAAGTGCCAGAGCAGCCTGTGCGGGTGTTTGCGCGAAATTGCACGCTGGCACTTCCTTGAAGAAGACATGCTGGATTTCGTGTTGAGTCGGCGCTTCATCGGCAGGCACATGGGGTTTGTCAAACGCAGCGAAAAGCCCTGCCGGCCCGTCGATCGCCGTCCTAGAGATGTTCTGCTCCCCGGCAACCAGGCGCAGCGCGAGAATCGCATTACGCGCCGCGAATCCGACCTGAAAGAACATCTCGCTGCCGCCGGTCGCAGCCCATTCGTTATAGCCCGCAACGGTATTGGTGGCAAGGCCGATCGCGGCGGCCGTCTGTGCCGCATCGTAGCCAAGCAGCCGGGCACCCGCAGCAGCAGCCGCCACCGGTCCGCATATACCGGTTGGTCGATGATTCGCTGCAACTTCCACGTCGAGGACCGCGCGGCCGAGTGTACCGCCGGCTTCGTAGCCGGCAATCATCGCCGCGAGCAAATCCGTACCACGAGCCGATGTCGAGCCGCTCAGTGCGAGCAGCGTCGGGATGACGACCGTGCCAATGTGGCTGACGCTTCCCAGATGCATGTCGTCGCGCACGAGACTATGCCCGAGCACAGCATTCGCAAAAGCTGCGTCGGCTTCGTTGCTGCAGAACGTCTGACCGATGACTGCGTGCGGTCCCGTCGACTGCGCGGCGACGGTAGTTGCCGCGCGACTCCACGGCAGATCGGCCCCCGAGAGCGCGCAGGCGAAGTAGTCGAGCAGACAGACCCGTGCCTTTGTCAGATCGGCTGCCGTCGGCGCCATATCGAGGCAGCGTTCGGCAAGCTGCTCGCTGAAACTGCGCTTATCCACGAATTTCTACGCCGGCCCACTCTTCGACGACGCGTGCCACCGAAGTGAAATCCGAATCGGCACCGAACTTCGCCTGAGTCACGCCCAGCATCTGCAGCACGATGCTGCCGGCGAGCATCGGAACACCGAGCCGATCAGCCTCCTGTACACATAATCTCACGTCCTTGTAGGACAAGCCCGTGGCGAAGCCGAAATCGAACGTCCGCGGCAGAACGGACCGGGGAAACTTGTCCTGGGTCGCGGAGTTTCGCCCGCTGCCTGCATTGATTACCTCGAGCATCTGTGCCGGGTCGAGGCCTGCCTTGACGCCCATCACGATGGCCTCTGAGGACAAGACGATGGCGGCTGCGGCAAGCAGATTGTTTGCGAGCTTCATGACGTTTCCCAGTCCCGCCTGCTCGCCGACATAGAACAGTTTGCCGAACTCCTTCAGTGCCGGCTCGACTTCGTCGAACACGGCGCGATCTCCTGACACCATGACGGCGAGCGTTCCTTTGACCGCACCTGCAATGCCGCCACTGACCGGCGCATCGATATACGTGATGCCTTTCTCGGCAAGGCCAGCGGCACACTGCCGTGCCATCTGTGGTCCGGTCGTCGATACATCGACCACGTTTCTTACCCCGTCGGCCGCATGAACGCCTTTCGGTCCGAGTGTGACGGTGTGGACGATGTCCGGCGTCGGCAGACTGAGAAACGCCGTTCGTGCCTGAGATGCCGCATCCGCCGGCGTGTCTGCAGCGACTGCGCCCTCGGCAGCGAGCAAATCCACCGCGTCCTTCGAGGTGTCGTAAACGGTCACGGAGAAGCCTGCCGCAAGGAGGCGCTTTGCCATATTGGCGCCCATTCGCCCAATGCCGATGAAACTGTAATCACTCATCTATGCGCTCGCCTTCATTCACGAAAGTTCAGTTCGATGCCGAGCCCGTTCGGGTCGGCCAGAAAAATCTGCTTGAGATTGATGCCGGGAAGCACGTTGCTGCTCAGTTCGAAGCCTTTCTCTTCGAGGCTGCGTCGGACGGCATCATAGCCCTCACAGTTGAATGCAATGTGATCGAGGGCGCCGGTGCCGGGCGGGCCGCTGGAGATCGGGATGCCCACTTCTCGAGTCCAGTCGATATAGGCTGAATGGTCGGCGATATGGACGACAGGCACGTCGCCAAGGTAAACCCAGTAACCGGGAAACTCGAGCTCGGGCCGAAAACCGACCGTCATCCCGAGCCCTTCGCAATAGAAATCCTTCGTCTTGTCGATGTCATCAGTGAGCACGAGAAAGTGCTCTATCTTTCGCAGGCCCAATGATAATCCCCCTGATGCGAATGGCGCAGGATGCCCGGCCGGTTTCGTGCAGCCGGCCCCGGTATGCAGTCGTTTCTGGCGTGCAGTCTACAATACCTGCTCCTGTGGATTCGATCGCGGAGCGACCCATGGCGCAGTCCGGTATCCCGCCTCTGGAAGGCATCACGCGCATTGCGACGGAGGAGGCGTTCGCGCCGCCCGACATGATCGAGCGCTACAGGCACCTCATCAGCAAGCGACTCACCAGCGATCCTGGCTTCGAAAGTCTGATGGGCTATTTTCTGTTCAAGGGTGAGGCGCATACGGAAGCGGTAGTCGCCAGGCTTCAGGACCTCGGCGAAAGGCGTCTCGCGGACATGGCGGCGGCGGGCATCGGCAAGCAGGTGATCGCGCTCACCGCTCCCGGCTTGCAGATCTTCGATAAGGATACTGCCCGGGGCCTCGCACCGGATTACAACGATATGCTTGCCGAGGCGATCCGGCAGCATCCGCGGGAATTCGCGGGGCTCGCGGCGGTTGCCCCGCAGGCGCCCGACAGTGCCGCGCAGGAGCTCGAGCGATCAGTCAACCGTCTCGGTCTGCGAGGGGTCATCATCAATTCGCACACCCACGGCGAGTACCTGGACGACGAGAAGTTCTGGCCGATATTCGAAGCTGCGCAGGCGCTGGATGTCCCGGTCTATCTCCATCCTCAGACGCCGCCGCCGGCGATGATTCAGCCGCTGCTGGACAGCGGTCTCGACGGAGCCATTTACGGATTTGGCGTCGAAACCGGCATGCACCTGCTGCGCATCATTCTCAGCGGAGTCTTTGACCAGTTCCCGAGGCTGCGTCTGATCGTCGGGCATCTCGGTGAAGGCATTCCCTATTGGCTGTTTCGGGTCGACTTCTTTTATCGATCGATCGTGAAGACGAGGCGCTATAAGCGTATTCGTGAGCTGTCACTTCTGCCGAGCGAATACATGAAGCGCAACGTCTATCTGACGACCAGCGGTATGGCCTGGGAGCCGGTCATCATGTATGCACGCGACGTCGTCGGACCGGATCACGTGCTGTATGCGATGGATTATCCTTACCAGTATCGGATCGATGAGGTCCCTGTTACCGACGCCCTGCCAATCGACCATGAGTCGCTCAGGCGTTTCTATCAAAGCAGCGCCGAGGAGTTGTTCCGGCTCTGACGCAATCGACGCCGGTTTCTGCGTATGCACGCAGCCAGCAGGCCGAGGCCGATGACGGACGTCGGCCCGAGCGCACCGCCGCCGCCACGTTCTGTCGTGATCACGACGGCCGGCTCTACCGTATCGTTGTCGATGTCTTCCAGTGGCAGCAGTGAAAATGCCGAAGACTCGGCTGGACCGTATTCACCGAGATAGTAGCCAAGCTCGGCGTCATAAAGTTCGATGAGCGCGTCATACAGGCCTGGGGGAAACCCGGAGACGAGTTCGGTTTCGACTTCATAGTCGTCGAACGGGGATGAACCTTCGATCAGAAAATCGTCCGTGATGTGGTACTCATCCCAGTTGACGCCGTCGAGCGTGAGAAACAGCCGCGCGTAGACGTAATGATCAGTGTAGATCGAGTCGGCATCGAAACTGACCCGCAGGTAAGTGTAATAGCCGTCAGCATCGAAGTCGTCAAACA
>JASFSB010000057.1:0-8333 GCA_050114615.1 Gammaproteobacteria bacterium | reverse complement strand
GTGGTTTACCCTGCTCGATACTGTGACTGACGTCGCGAGCGACGTTGTCGATGAACTCGAGCGTCCGGCAGTCCGCAGACGTCATGTCGCGTGCTCGTTGCGTGGTCGTGCTTTCCTTTTTCCGGGGCGTGGTCTTTTTCGGCTGCTTCATGATTTCTTCGCCTTTGCACCATGTTCCGGCGCGGCTTTCGATTGACGGCTGCGGTGCAGGATTGCATCGAGGCGCTCGATCGTGCGGTCGCGTTCGCGGTTGCTGAGCGCGAGGATCTCCTGCAGGCCCGTGCCGACATGCGGCAGATAGCGCTCGATGTAGGCGCGCTTCTCATACTCGCGCTCGAGCTGCTCGTCACGATGAATGTGCGTCGCAAGCCGACGGCCTGCTTCCTGCAGTGCGAGGACGAGTTCGCGCGTGATTTCGGGCAACGGCGCGACCGCCTCCTTCGATTCGGAAGTAAACGGTACCCAGACCGAAGCGACATGAGCGACGATAACCATCGGCGCGACAGGCAGGTTGCCCTTTTGTTGTCTGAGCCCGTACGAACGCCAGTTCGTCTGCCTGACCGCTTTCGTGATGGCGCAGCTCGAGTGCTGATAGAGCAGTGGTACGCGATTGGCAAAGCGCAGGACGCGGGCCGGGTCGTCGGCGCTTCGCTTACTGGCTGCTGCCTGCCTGTGCCGGCGAACGATTCGTCCTTCCGCGTCCACCGCGAGTACTTGACAGCCGGGGCGCCCCCAGGCGATGCCGACTTCCACCTGGAATGAGTTTCCGCGATAAACGGCCGGCGCTCGCGTGACGACGAAGAAGAAATCCGCGTCGAGTTCCTTGCGCAGTCCCTCGAGCAGCTGTGCTTCGCCGATGGGCACGAGGCAGTCCGAGCGCGGCGCGAGAATCTTCTCGCGCGTGATGGCGCGGTGCAGCTGCGCCGCCGTCGCATGCGCGATGCGCCGCGGGTTCGAGCGATCCGTCAGTCGGCCGCGTGTGCGCTCGATGATTCTGCGCGCCGTCTTCGCGCCGATACGAGAGAAGTCGTCTTCCAGAAAGCGCCTGAGCGTTCGGCTCGGTGTGTCGTGCAGCATCTGAATCAGCTGTCCGAGCTCGACCCCGTGCGGGTGCGGTTTCACCCGGTCCGGCAGTGGCGGCAGAACCTCGGTGCTGCGGCGGAATACGTGGCGATTGCCGTTCGGATCGGTGAAGCGCAGCGTGACATGTGGGTTGGCGATAGCGGTCTGTTTCAGATACATCTCGACGGAATGTTCGCCGTGTGTGTAGTGGCCTTCCATCTCCACTTCCACGCGTGTGCCGTGGCGCCGCCGCCAGGTGACTTTGCGTTTGCGGTGTATGTCAGGCCGGTTCCTGCTCGTGTCGATCGAGACCAGCATTTCCGATGCGCGCGGCTCGCCTTCTATGCGGCTCAGTATGCGCATCGGGCGGGCGGTCGTGAGCTGGCCATACATGCCCGCGGCGGAAATTCCCATGCCCTGCTGGCCGCGGGACTGGCGCAGACCGTGAAACTTTGAGCCGTAGAGCAGCTTGCCGAAGATACGCGCGATCTGCTCCTCGACGATGCCTGGACCGTTGTCCTCGACGGCCACCAGAAAACGATGGTCACTTTGCTCAGACACTTCGATGCGAAGCTCCGGCAGTATGCCGGCTTCCTCGCATGCATCGAGTGCATTGTCGACCGCTTCCCTGACAGTCGTCACGATCGCCTTGTGCGGCGAATCGAAGCCGAGTAAATGCCGGTTCCGGAGAAAAAATTCTGAAACGGCAATCTCGCGCTGGCGAGCCGCCATCGCGTGCGCCGGGCTGTCGGGTGCCTGTGTCACGCGGGCATGTTCGGGGGGCGCGGCAACCCGGTCAATACGAATAAGTGCGTGCAGCGGATGTCGGGTTCGTTTGCCGCTACACTTACGGCTGGGCAGCAGGAGCGTGCAATGTACTTTCGGTTAGTCCCCTTCGCATCGTTCATTCTTTGCGCTTGCGGAGGCGCGGATCCTGCTCGCCGCGATACGAACACGATACCCGTCAGCTATCCCGAAACCGCTACCGTGACTCAACATGATGAATACCACGGCGTTACTGTCGCCGATCCTTATCGCTGGCTCGAGGACGATGTCCGTGAAAACCCGGACGTCCGTGCCTGGGTCGAGGCGCAAAACGCCGTCACGTCTGCATATCTGGCCGGTATTCCCGAACGGGCTGCGATCAATGAGCGTCTGACACAGCTGTGGGACTATGAACGCTATGGCATACCCTTCAAGGAAGGCGGCCGTTACTTCTCCTCTTACAACAATGGCCTGCAGAACCAGAATGTCATCCACGTGCAGGCAAATCTCGACTCGGAGCCTGAAATCCTGATCGACCCGAACACATGGTCGCAGGACGGCACGATCGCACTGGCGAGCTACCACCCGAGCCCGGATGGTAACTACGTCGCCTGGCTCGTGCAGGAAGACGGATCGGACTGGCGCACCGCGCGCCTAATGACGATAGAGGATCGAACAGTCCTGGACGATGAGCTCGATTGGCTCAAGTTCACGGATCTGAGCTGGGCCCGCGACGGTTCCGGCTTCTACTACAGCCGTTATCCCGAGACCGCAGACGACGCGCGCTTTCAGTCACTGAATCTGAATCAGGCGGTCTGGTTTCACCGTGCCGGCACGTCGCAGGCCGAAGATCGCATCGTCTACGCGCGCCCGGACAAGCCGGAGTGGGGATTCTCCGCCGTCGTCACCGACGACGGCGCGTTTCTGGTCATTACGACCTGGATCGGAACCGACGAGCGCTACCAGATCGTATATCAGGAACTCGGCGATGCCGAGGCGGATGTGATCACGCTGATCGAAGGTTTCGACTTCGATTACACGTTTGTCGGCAATGTCGGCCGTGAGCTCTATTTCCGGACGAACAACAGTGCCCGGCGAAACCGGTTGATTGCAATCGATGTCGATAACCCCGAACCGGAAAACTGGCGCGAAGTCATCGGCGAAGCCTCGGACGTGCTGGCCGATGTGAGTCTCGTTGGCGGTAAGCTCATTGCCAACTACATGCACGATGCCTCGACCGTCGTAAAGCTCTTTACACTCGACGGTGCTGAAGCAGGTACGGTCGAGCTTCCGGGAATCGGCACGGCGATCGGCTTCAGCGGTAAACCTGACGATCCTGAGACCTTCTTTCTGTTTCGCTCTTACAATTCGCCGGGCACGGTCAGTCGTCTGGAAGTCGACACCGGTGACGTCTCGGTCTATCGACAACCGGAAGTCGATTTCGATAGCGCCGACTATGTCGTCGAGCAGGTTTTCTACTCATCCCGCGATGGCACGCGGGTGCCAATGTTCGTCACGCGCCACAAAGACACGCCGCTCGACGGCGCTGCGCCAACGCTCTTATATGGTTACGGGGGCTTCAATATATCGATGACGCCCTCTTTCTCGATTCCGATGCTGGCCTGGATGGAGATGGGCGGCATTTATGCCGTCGCGAATCTGCGTGGTGGCGGCGAATATGGCAGGCAATGGCATCAGGCCGGCACGAAACTCGACAAGCAAAACGTATTCGATGACTTCATTTCCGCTGCCGAGTATCTGATCGAATCCGGTTACACGAATCGTTCGAAGCTCGCGATCTATGGTCGAAGCAACGGCGGTCTGCTCATCGGGGCAGTTGTGAATCAGCGCCCTGAGCTCTTTGGCGCCGCGCTTCCGGCCGTCGGCGTGATGGATATGCTGCGGTTTCACCAGTTCACGGCCGGCCGTTTCTGGGTCGACGACTATGGATCCGCCGATAACCCGCAGGAATTCGAGGCGCTCTATGCGTATTCGCCGTATCACAATATCGCGCCAGGCACGGTTTATCCGCCGATACTGATCACGACGGCCGACACCGACGATCGCGTCGTGCCCGGACACAGCTTCAAGTACGCGGCCGCAATGCAGGCAGCCCAAAAGACCAGCAATAATGCGGACGGCAACCCCGTCCTGATTCGCATTGAGACAGAGGCAGGCCATGGCGCCGGCGTGCCGACCGAGAAGGTGATTCAGGAATACGCGGATATGTGGGCATTCCTGGTGCGCAGCCTGGATATGCGTCTGCCTGGATATTGAGCCGCTTCAGAATCGGGCGTTGAATCCAAGCAGCACAGTGCGGGGGCGTCCGGGCCGGGCGCCGGCGGGACGCCATGCGACGATGTAGACTTCGTCCGATACGTTCTCCACGCGCGCGAACAGGTCGAGCTTGCCGTTCAGCGACCAGTCGGCTGCAAGATCGAGAATCAGGGCGCTGTCGGTCGCCTCACCCGGACCGGTCGGTCCCTGTCCGGCCCTGACTCGCATTGAATCGCTATAGCTTGCCGTCAGGTTCACGCCCCAGCGTTCGGCTGCGAGCCCGATCAGCAGCTGCGCCTGGTGCTCCGGCAGATAGGGCAGCTGATCGCCCGCAGAAACGCTGCTCCATTCCTCGAAGTCGCTGTCGAAACTGGAACGAAATTCGGCATCCGTGTACGTATAAGAAAGCTGCAGCGGCACTCGCAGGCCGTCGTGTGGATTCCATTCATAACGACCGCTGAGCTCGAGGCCGGTCATGCTGACCTCGCCACCGGAAAACTGGTCGCCGATCTGGCAGCCGTCACCGGTAGATGCCGTGCATGTCCCGACGAGGTTGTCGTAATCATTGTAGAAGGCAATCAGCTCGCCGCCGGCGCCACCGCGGGAGAAGCGCGCACCGAACTCGTAGTTCGTGCTTTCCTCCGCGTCGGCGTTGCTGCCCGGGCTCGGTGGGTTGAAACCCTGATGCATGCCTGCGAGCAGCGTCCAGTTATCGGACACGCGGTAGACGGAGCTGACGCCGGAGATGATCTGATTGATCTCGGTGGTTACCAGTCGCGTCAGGTTACCGCTGCGGCCCGGGTCCGTGCCGGCCCAGCGGCGCTGCTCGAGATCGACACGCTCGTAACGGATACCGGGTGTCACGATGAAGCGTCCGAAGCTGATCTCGTTGTGTACGTACGCGGATAATGCTTCGGCGATCCCAAGCTGATTCGACTGCGTGCCGGGTACGCCATCGCTGGTGAGTACGAGCGCGCCGTTGTCCATCCGGTAGCCGTCGTTGTCCTGCAGCCTGTCTTCCTCGTCCTCGTGCAGCCGCAGTCCGATCTCGAAGCTCTGCTGAATGTTGCCGGATGTCTGCGGCGTAAAGCCGAGAATCGTCTGAACGCCCCGCGAGTCATAGACGCGATTGTTGTTGCGCAGGACGATCGCATCATCCGGGCTCGTCGCACCCGTCAGCCAGCCATACTCCGTCGCATAGGAGACCGGATCCTCGAGCACCGCGCTCATCGAGGCGGTGGAAAGATTGTTGACCTTGTACCAGTTGCGCGCGAACTGATTGCGGTATACGACGGTCGTCAGATCGAGCCTGTTGGTCAGCTCGATGTAGTGACGCAGCTCGAGCTGGTCATGATCGGTGCGGATGTTGTCGAGGCGGCTCGCCGCGTACCGGCGATACGGGTCGCGTTCGAAGTCCGCCAGCGTCAGTCCCATGTAGGTTTCGTCACCGTACTGATCGGTCGCGCCGATTTTGAGTTCCACTTCCTGATAGAACCGCGCGCCGGAGCGGGTCGTGTACCGTAGTTTCGCGAGGTAATCGTCGAGTGAGTAGCCGGTGTCGCCGCCACTGTCGAGGTTCTTGAAGCCGTCGGTATCCTGGCGGACCGCCTCAATCAGATATCCCCACGGGCCGTTGGTGCCGCCGACGGTCGCTCGGGCGAGGCGCGTCGAGCCGGTGCCCGCCTGCATCGAGGCATTTCCGGCGAAAGTCTCCGTCGGAATCGGACTCGATAAGAGATTGATCGCGCCGCCGGTCGTTCGCGGCCCGCTGCGGATAGCTGCCGAGCCTTTGCGAATTTCCACTGCGCTCATGCGCGCCATCGTCGGGAAGTAATAAGCTGCCGGGGCAGCGTACGGTGCAGGCGCGATCAGTACCCCGTCTTCCATGACCGTAATTCGCGCATTGCGATCCGTCCCCGATCCGCGCAGCCCGATATTCGGTCGCAGACCGTAGCCGTCCTCCTCGACCGTGTAGAGACCGGGTATCTGCCGCAGTGCGCGGTGGACGTCCGTATGGCGGAAGCGCTCGAGCTGCTCGGGCGTGATATAGCTGCTCGAGCCGCCGGTCAGTTCGACCGGGCGCCGGCCAATGACCGTGAGTCGCTCGAACGCCGCATTGTCGGTCGTTTCGGCGTCGTTTTGTGCGCTGGCCGTGCCGGCGGCGAGCAGTGCGGACGCGATGAGCAGCGCGCGCGGTAAAGCCGTGGGATGCATGGGTCGGGCGTGTCCATTCTCAGTTGCCGGATGAGAATGCTAATAAGAACGATTTGCATTTGCAAGTACGCCGCCTGACTTACGGCAGCTTCAGCGCAACGAGCTCCGCCGGATGGTCGGCCTGGGCAACCGCGACGACGATGTACTGCTGAGCGTCGATGGCATATGACATCGGCAATCCGGTCTGCGCCGCCGGCAGATCGATCTCGGCAATGATCTCGCCCGTGAGCTTGTCGTGGGCACGCAGAATCGGTTTGCCCCCGACGCCTTCGCCCGCGAACAGCAGCGTTGCGGTCGCGAGCAGCCCCACGCGCGCTGCTCGCCCGGTGCGCCCGATGTCGATGTCGGCCAGCGCCGGGTGATTCGCGATCTCTTCGGGCGTGTCGGCGTTGGGGATCTGCCAGAGAATCTCCCCCGCGTTCAGATCCATCGCCGTGATCACGCCGTATGGCGGTCTGATCACCGGCAATCCGTCGACGAGCAGCGGATAGTTCGGCGCCATCATGTCGAACGCGACGCCATCGGGATTCGATCCCGGTATCAGCGCTTCGATCGTCGGGCTGTCGAGCGATGTGATGTACAGGATGCCGCTGTCGGGGTCCAGAGCGCCGCCTTCCCAGTTACCGCCGCCCACCGAGCGCGGCAGCGTGATGAATCCGCCAATGCCCAGATCAGGGCGTCGGATCGTCGGCGGTTTGAACAACGGGCCGTAGCTGTATCCGTTGACGATTTCGCGCGCCTGGGCATTCAGCTCCGGCGTGAAGTCGATCAGCTCATCGAGTGAAAATCCCTGCCGGGCAAACGGCGGCGGTTTGGTCGGGAAGGGCTGAGTCCGGGATGCCCGTTCGCCCGGCACGTTGGATGCGGGTACGCGCCGTTCCTCGATCGGCCAGACCGGTTCGCCGGTCTCGCGATTGAAGACGTAGGCCCAGCCCTGTTTCGTGATCTGCACGACAGCCGGAATCGGTTCGCCGTCGACTTCGATGTCGGCCAGAATCGGCGCTGCCGGGTTGTCGAAATCCCAGATGTCGTGATGAACGAGCTGATAATGCCAGATACGCTCGCCGGTTCGGACGTCGAGTGCGACGACGCTGCTCGAAAACAGGTTATCGCCGAGGCGATGGCCGCCGTACCAGTCATGTGTCGGTGCTTCGGTCGGCAGGTAAACGATGCCGCGCTCGGCGTCGGCGCTGAGCATTGTCCACACGCCCGAGTTGCCGCTGAATCGATTCGAGCCGTTTTCCCAGGTGTCGGCACCGAATTCACCGTCTTCGGGCACCACATGAAACGACCACAGCAACTCGCCGGTTCTGGCATCGAAGCCGCGAATATCGCCTGGAATGTTTTGCGGCACAGGCTGGGCTCGCCCGCTGACATGTGCCGAACCCATGATGACGACATCGTTGACGACGATGGGCGGCGATGAGGATCCGATCGTTCCGATCGGACTCACGCCCTCGGGTATTCGCAGCGATTCCATCAGATCGACTGCGCCATCGTCACCAAAGCGCGAGTCCGGGATGCCCGTTTCGATATCGAGCGAGATCAGCTGATAACCGGGCGTGATGTAAAAAATCCGGCCGTCGTCGTCGGATCGCTCCCAGTACGCGACGCCGCGACCGGAATTGACTCGTGGCGCCACGGCGCCGCGTTCACCTTCGTCGAGGCGATGTGTCCAGAGCGTTTCGCCGGTGACGGCATCGATTGCGGCTACCGTCCGGCGGCTGCCGGCGGTCGCGTACAGCACGCCGTCGATCATCAGTGGCGTCACTCGATAATTGAATTCCGGCGTCGGGCCGAAGTTTGCGGCCGACCAGCGCCATGCAATTCTCAAATCCGCGACGTTGGATGCATCGATCTGATCGAGGGGAGAATAGCGCGTGCTGCCGAGGTCACCGCTGTAAGCCGGCCACTCACCGGCCTCGTGACGAGTCTGTGCCTGAGCAGGCAGCAGCGCCAGGCTTGCCAGCATGAACGATGCGGCCTGACATAGCCCGCTGCCGATACAGATCGGA
>JASFSB010000056.1:0-8364 GCA_050114615.1 Gammaproteobacteria bacterium | reverse complement strand
GGGGCTGGAAAACTACGTTCAGCTGCAAAGCGCCGCGGCGGAGGGCTAGCGGCGCTCGCCCGGAAGACTCAGGAAGTGGCCAGCGCGTTGATCGGCTGCGGAGCGCTCGAATGAACTTCCGCAATCACTTCCGCCGCGAATTCGAGGCATCGTCCGCAGCGCGGCGGTTTACCGAGCGCACTGTAGATCTCACGCGGGCAGGTCATACCCGATTGGGCAGCCGCGCGAATCTCCGAATCTCGGTAACGATTACAGACACATACGAACATGACGCTAATTAAACACGAATGCGAATGATTGTCAATAACAATAATATGCCGTGGCCGCTGGTATCGACGAACTGGCTCACAGATTCACTCGAAGCACCCGATCTGCGGATCATCGACTGTGCCGTCATGATGCACACAGCGGCTGACGGCTCGTACACGTTTGCCGGAGCACACGAGGCATACGATGCGGGCCATATTCCCGGCGCCGGGTTCATCGACGTCCTGACGGAATTATCCGATCCGGACAGCACGTTGCCGTTGACGCTGCCGAAGCCCGCAGCATTCGAGGCTGTCATGTCCGGACTTGGGGTCGGGCCGGGTACGCGCGTCGTACTCTATGACCGTTCCAACCATGCGTGGGCCGCGCGTGTGTGGTGGCTGCTGCGTGCCTACGGATTCGATACAGCGAGTGTGCTCGACGGCGGCTGGCTCAAGTGGACCGCCGAGCAGCGGCCTGTCTCACGCGAAGTCGAGACGCAGCCCGCAGCGCGCTTTACGGCCGATTTCCGCGCCACGCTGATCGCACGCAAGGCGGATGTGCTGCAGGGCATCAGTGACCCCGGCACGAGCCTGATCAACGCGCTCTCGCCCGAGGAGCACAGCGGCGCGCAGGGCCGCTTTGAGCGCAAAGGACGCATCGCGGGCAGTAGCAACGTGTACTGTCAAAGTCTCATCGACCCGCAAACCTGCGCCTATCGCGATTCCGGCGCCCTGCGCGCCGCTTTTGCAGACAGCGGTGCCTTCGAGACGGATCGCACGATTACCTACTGCGGCGGCGGCATTGCAGCCAGCAGTGACGCGCTGATTCTCACGGCACTGGGTGTGGAGAACGTCGCCGTATACGACGGATCACTGAACGAATGGACCCGTGATCCCGCAGCGCCGATGGAGGTAGATTAACTACCCCTTTGCGATCGCAGATGCTTCGGCTTATAACCGTATCCTGAATTGGCATAAGAGGAGAGCCAGGATGCCCGGCGATGACAGGCACGCGTACGAAAAACCGGAGGTGGTCGCCGGTAACGGACTGATTCATCGGCGCTTCTTTTTGACCCAAAGTGCCGCTGTCGCCGGTAGTCTCGGACTGCTCTCAGCGGAACCCGCCCGTGCGGAGCCGCTCGAGATACCACCCTGGATGCGCGCACCCGGCACGCACATGAGCCCATACGGCCAGCCGTCAACCTACGAGCAACACGTGCAGCGCATCGTCGGCGGTACGCCCGGCGTGGTCGGGAGCGGAATCTCCTTTACACCCATCGAGCAGCTCCACGGTGCGATCACACCCAACAGCCTGCACTTCGAACGTCACCACAGCGGCGTTCCACAGATCGATCCCGAGCAACATCGTTTCGTCATTCATGGCCTCGTCGAGCGACCAGTGAGCTTTACGATGGACGCACTGATGCGCTACCCCACCGTCACACGGATTCAGTTCCTGGAATGCGCCGGTAACAGCGGCAGCGGATTCGCTGCAGAACCGCAACAGGCGCCGGCCGGCGTCATGCACGGTCTCATGTCCTGCAGCGAATGGACCGGCGTGCCGGTCGCCACGCTGCTCGAAGAAGTCGGAGTGCGGCGCGAGGCGAGCTGGGTCCTGGCCGAAGGCGCGGATGCAGCCGCGATGAGCCGCAGCATACCGCTCGGGAAGATGCTCGACGACGCCATTATCGCGCTTTATCAGAACGGCGAGCGCCTGCGGCCTGAGAACGGTTATCCGATGCGCCTGTTCCTGCCCGGTTACGAGGGCAATATGAGCGTCAAGTGGCTGCGACGCCTCAAGCTCAATTCCGCACCCACGATGACGCGCGATGAAACCTCTCACTATACGGACGTGCTGCCGGATGGGCGCGCACTGATTCTGACTTTCCCGATGCACGTGAAGTCGCTCATCACGAGTCCTTCGACCGGACTGAATCTGCGCGATCCGGGGCTGTACGAGATAACCGGGCTTGCGTGGTCCGGCGCGGGCCGGATCTCGCGCGTCGAAGTTTCTGCCGATGGCGGGAGAACCTGGGCAACGGCTGCCTTATCCGAGCCCGTGCTGTCGAAATCGTTCACCCGCTTCCGAATGGCCTGGTCGTGGGACGGCGGACCGGCCGTGCTGATGAGCCGCGCCATAGACGAGACGGGCGCTGTCCAGCCGACGCGCGACGCCGTCGTCGCGAGATTCGGCGAACGACGAAATTATCATTACAACGGCATTCAGGCCTGGCAGGTCGCCGCCCGGACCGGCGAGGTTTCCAATGTCCACGCGTAATTGCATCATCATTCTCGCGTTTGTCGGGACCGCTGCGGCTGCGCAGCAAGGCCCGAATCTCGGTGAGCCGATCAGCGAGGCGGATATCGCCCCGTGGGACATCAGCATCGAAACGAACGGGGACGGGTTACCGCCAGGCTCCGGCACAGTCGCGCAGGGACAGTCGATCTACGAGGCTCAGTGTCTGACCTGTCACGGACCCGAGGGTCAGGACGGCCAGCACGACCGACTCGTCGGCGGCCACGGCACGCTCGAGGACTTCAATCAGGTGCGCACCGTTGGCAGTTTCTGGCCGTATGCGTCGACCGTGTTCGACTATATCCGCCGCGCCATGCCGTTCAATACGCCACAGACACTCAGTGCGGACGAAGTTTACGCGGTGACGGCATACATTCTCTATCTGAACGGCGTCATCGACGAAGACGTGACCCTCAATGCCCGCCGACTGCGGCGCATCGAAATGCCAAACGCCGATGGATTCATCATGGCGTATCCATCGGTTACCGGGGAATGACTCCGCGGTGATATCGGCCTGAAGCGGGGGCAGCAGCCCCCGCAGCGCAGGTTAGCGTCCGGCCTTCAGAACGTCACGGATTTCCGTCAGCAGCTTCTCTTCAGCCGAAGGTTCCGGAGGCGCAGGCGGCGCCGCTTCTTCCTTCTTCTTCAGATTGTTCATCGCTCGGATGACGATGAAGATCGCAAACGCAACGATTACGAAATCCAGCACGTTATTGATGAAAAGTCCGTACTTGACGATCGGAGCCCCTGCTTCTTCAGCTGCCGCGAGCGACGCGAATTCACCGGCGCCAAGATTCAAAAAGAGATTGCTGAAGTCGAGATTTCCCATGAGCATGCCAATCGGCGGCATCAGCACATCATTGACGAACGAGCTGACGATGCGCCCGAACGCCGCTCCGATGACGATACCGACCGCCATGTCGACGACGTTGCCGCGCATCGCGAAGGCTTTGAATTCCTTTAACATGTTTCCTCCCCGCAGATACCACTCTTTATGCCGTACAGTCGCGCACGAGAATCTGCGCATCGCCGCAGGAACGGCGATGCGCACACGCAGTCTGTCAGCTACAAATGTTCGTCAGCCGGTCTGATCATCGACGTTGGCCGTCGAACCGTTCTTCTTAACGCTCGCAAGGCCGGTTTCCATCGCGTCGGCAGAACTGTACATGCCGCTCTGGCCGATTACCTGATGGTTGGCGGCTTTCAGCACAAAGTAGTGCTTACCGCTGGAGGCAACCTTGCGCTCGTATCGTGCTTCATCGCCGGAATTTTTTTGCACGGAAGCCACACCGTTGGCACACGATGCCGCCGACTTGTAACCCTGCCCGCTCAATATGATTTCGCCGTTGCCGGCCTTCAGTCGATAACGGAATTCGCCTTTCTTGTCGGTATAGATTTCGAATTTTCCGGCCACAGGTTGCTCCTCGGATAAAGTGCTGAGTTCAGAGCCTGAAATGGTACAACACTGCTGCCGGCACACAAGACCTCGACTGAAATCCGAGCTCCATCATCGATCCCCTCTCCGCGCCCCGGCGCAGCAGCTACTCGAACGTCGCGCAGGTGGAAGGATCGCCACTTCGCAGACCCGCACGCAACCACTGCTGACGCTGCGCGGCGCTGCCGTGAGTAAATGAATCCGGCGTCACTCGCGTGCCGGCGTTGCGCTGCAACGTATCGTCACCGATTGCTGCTGCTGCAGCGAGCCCCTCCGCGACATCGCCTGGTTCGAGCAGTTGCTGCTGTGCATCCGCGCGCGCGGCCCAGACACCGGCGAAGCAGTCAGCCTGAAGCTCCATCGCAACCTGCAGTGCATTCGCGCCAGCCTGCCCCACCGCCTGCTGTTCACGCCGAACGCGGGCCGCGGTACCGAGCAAATTCTGGACATGATGCCCCACTTCATGGCCGATCACATAGGCCTGCGCGAAGTCGCCGGGCCCACCCATGCGCGCGAGTTGATCGAAAAAGGCCGTGTCGAGATAGACGCGACGATCGGCCGGACAATAAAACGGACCGCTGGCCGCGCTCGCGTAGCCGCATGCCGACGATACCGAGCCCCGGAACAACGTCAGCAGCGGCGCCTCATACCGGTTGCCGGACGCGAGGAACAAGGCGCCCCAAACGTCCTCGGTACTGCCCAGGATGCTGGCGATGAACTGAGTTTCCGTGTCGTTAATGGCCGCGGCTTCACGCTGATCGATTCCGGCTCCGGAACCCTCCAAAGGGCCCGACCCGGTGCTGAAGAGCCTATTCAGCGCATCCGGACCGCCGATGACGGCGACGATAACGACAAGGACGATGAATCCGAGCCCGCCACCACGGGCACCCCCCGGAAGGCGCATCCTTCGCCCGCCGCCTGAAGCACCGCGCACATCATTGATGTTCTGACTGCGTCGCAGCTGTCGCCATTTCACTGCTTCGGATCTCCGTAAGAGTTCACAAATCACCAACCGTGTCATGCTATAACACATCCGCAGCTATTTGACTCTAACAACAACGGGGTAACACAGATCATGTCTGTAGCACGCACGACGGAAATTACAGCGACATCGAAAAAGAGCTTCGAAGCAGCAATCGAAAAGGGCATCAAGCGGGCGACGAAGACGCTGGAAGGCGTAACCGGTTCATGGATCAAGGATATGGAAGTCGTCGTAACTGACAACGAAGTGAGCGCATACAAGGTGCGTATGATGGTCACCTTTATGCTGCGCGAATAGTTTCAGAGCGGAAGACGACTATGGATATACTCAACACACTGATCGCCTCAGCAGGCAGTGGCAGCCTTTCCAATGCAGCGCAGGCGCGTGGACTGGACTCACAAAGCGCACAGTCACTCGTACAGCAACTTCTGCCCGCTCTGACCGGACAGATGAAACGCAACGCCGCGAGCGGAAGCGGACTCAGCGACCTGGCCAGCGCCCTTTCGCGCGGCGGCCATCAGCGCTACCTGGACGATCCGGCGGCGCTGGCATCGGAGGAAGCAGTCAACGATGGGAACGGCATTCTCGGGCATCTGTTAGGCAGCAAGGATGCAAGTCGAAGTCTCGCTGCCCACGCGGCAGGCAAGACCGGCGTCGACGTCAGCCTGGTGAAGAAGTTTCTGCCGATCGTCGCAGCGGCAGCCATGGGCGCGGTCAGCAAAGGCTCCGACGGCGGTGGCTCCGGACTCGGTTCGCTGCTCGGCAATCTCGCTGACACCGACGGGGATGGGCTTGATGTCGGCGACCTCCTGAGTCTCGGCAGGAAGTTTCTCTGAAGCGCGGACGACAGACTTCGATCAACCTGTCCACCGGCTGCTACGATGTACAGTATCGCAACTGCAGCCGGGCCGCCTGAAGAATCGGGAACGCGCGTCCGATATCGATGATGACAGAGTCGCCGAAAGATGCTGACCGTTCGAATCTCGCTCGGGCAATCGAGCTGGCGCGTCTCAATGCAGCGCCGGAGCAAACAGAGCAGCTCGCGCAGTTTATCTGGGCTTATTACGCCGGTGTAAGTCAGGCAGAGCTCGAGGCCACACCGGCCGAAGACCTTTACGGCGCAGCCCTGTCGCACTGGAATCTGGCTGCAGTCAGAACTGCAGGAAACGCAAAGGTGCGGGTCTATTCTCCGCAGTTCGAGCGTCACGGCTGGCGCAGCGTTCATAGCATCGTCGACATTGTCTGTGACAACACCCCGTTCGTCGTGGACTCCGTAAAAATGGCGCTGTACGCAATCGACCTGAGCATTCATGCCGTCGTGCACCCGACGTTCTCGATCACGCGCAACAGCGCCGGAGTGCTCGCCGAGATCGAGCCACTGACTGAACCGGATGTCAGGACCGCATACAGAGGCAGCGCCGTCACGCATCCGGAACTGTTGATTCACATCGAGATCGACCGACTGACCGACGAGAGTCAGTCCGAGCGAATCCATTCGGCGATTACATCCGTTATCGAGTACATCGATATGGCAGTCGATGACTGGCAGGCGATGCGTGCAAGACTGCTGACGGCGGCGGACGATGCGGCCGCTGCCGGGTCGATTGCCGGAAAGGCTGACGCCGCCGAAGCCAGTGCCCTGCTCAAGTGGCTGCACGCTGGAAATTTCACACTGCTCGGATACTGCGTGAATTCCTCTGTCCACGTAGCAGGACCCGTCGGGAGTGATCGACTCGGGATACTTCGCGGCAGAGACTCTGAGACACCCCCGGTACCAGGCCCGCTTGCGGACGAACAGGCGAAAGATGTCCTGGTGGTTACCAAGTCTGACGTCCGTTCTCAGATCCACCGCCCGGGGTATTACGACTACATCAGTGTCAGGAAATTTGACGAAGCCGGGAATTTCGTTCTCGAACATATTTTCGTCGGTCACTTCACCGCGACGGTGTTTCACGAAAACCTGGGGGACGTCCCCTGGCTGCGCCTCAAACTCGGTCGTATTCTGGAGCGGGCGCCATTCACAGCCGAGAGCCACAGCGGCCGAGCACTCCTGAATGCGCTCGAGAGGCTGCCTCGGGAGTCGTTGTTTCACTTCGACGAAAACGAGCTGTTGCAGACGGGCACGGCCGTCTCCCGAGCCGAAGAGCGCCGCCGCGTCTCGCTGTTCGTCCACCGGGAGCGCTATGGCCGTTTCCTCTCGTGCCTGGTACTCATTCCGCGCTCCAGATTCAATACGCAGGCACGCGATCTGGTGCAAAGGATTCTGACGACGACGTTCGAGGCTGCCGATTGTGAGTTCGCAGTCGAACTCACGTCGTCGCGTCTGGCCCGCGTCAACTTCGTATTACGAGTCGATCCGACTCGTTATTCAGAAAGCATCGATGTGCCGGCTCTCGAGGATGAGCTCAACACCGCGACACGGACCTGGCCGGATCAGCTGCAGGAGGCGATCAACGAAAGTTTTGGCGAAGAACTCGGCCCTGTGCTGGCGAAGCGTTACGCTGACGCGTTCAAACACGACTTTCGCGAGCACTACAGCTGCCGGGTTGCCGCCAACGACATCGGAAGGATCGAACAACTGACCGACGATCAGCCTGTATCGATCAATCTTTATCGCCCGCTCGAATTCGATCAGCGCTCCGTCAAGCTCCGGCTTTATGAACGCGGCACTCCGACGTCGCTCTCGAAAACGCTGAAGACGCTCGAAAACATGGGCCTGACCGTCAGCGAGGCCCGCCCGAGCCGGGTCGACCCGGCAGGCAGGAAGCCGATATGGATCCACGATTTCACAGCAACGCATACGGTCGCAAACGGACTCGACGTCGACTCCATCGCCGATCGATTCGTAGACGCTTTCCTGGAGATCACGCGCTCCAATGCCTCCGACGACGCATTGAATCGCCTCGTCATTAATGCTTCTCTGGACTGGCGCGAAGTCATCGCGCTGCGTACGTATAGCAGATACCTGCTGCAGACCGGCGTTCCGTTCAGTCAGACATACATGCGCAACACGCTGAGCGCAAATCCGGAAATCACGCGCGCACTGGTCGACTTGTTTCACTCGCGCTTCGACCCGGGGAAAGCGAACAATGAAACGGCGCTGTCACTCCAGTCGGAAATTGAAGCACTACTGACGAAAGTGGAAAGTCTCGACGAGGATCGTATTCTGCGCAGTTTTCTCGCTGTGATTCTCGCGACGCTGCGGACGAATTACTACCAGAAGCAGGCCGACGGACGCCCTAAAAACTACGTTTCGATAAAGCTCGACCCATCCGCAGTGCCGGACCTGCCCGCGCCACGCCCGAAATTCGAGATCTTCGTCTATTCGCCGCGCGTTGAAGGGATTCATCTGCGCGGCGGAAAGATCGCCCGCGGCGGCCTGCGCTGGTCCGACAGACGGGAA
>JASFSB010000055.1:0-8414 GCA_050114615.1 Gammaproteobacteria bacterium | reverse complement strand
TTGATGCCTGCGAAAAGCGTGCAAAGGTGCAGTCGCCGGGACATGAGGTCATACCGACTTTTGGAAAACATGGAGGAGATCCAATGAAATCAGTTCGCGGGCAGAGCGGTTTTACGCTAATCGAGCTCGTCGTCGTCATCACCATTCTGGGGATACTGGCTGCGTTTGCGGTGCCGCGGTTCGTGGCGCTGGAAGGTGAAGCGCGCGAGGCAACGACTGAGGCTCTCAGTGGCAGTGTGCGTTCAGCGTCTTCACTGGCGCATGCCATGTGGCTTGCACAGGGTTCAAGTGGGACGGTCGATATGGAAGGCACGACGATCACGATGGCCAACGGCTATCCGAATCTGGCAACGATCGACGACGCACTGGCTGATCTGTCCGGTTTCACTTACAACGCAGCGAGCGGCGTCTTTTCGAAAGACGGCGCTTCAGGAACGTGCACGGTGACCTATGCTGAGGCCGCCTCTGCAGGTGCAGCACCGACCATCACGACAGACACGTCCGGTTGCTAGCTGCGGCACGACGGGTTTTACGCTCGTAGAACTCGTCGTCGTCATTGTCATCGTCGGCGTGCTGTCGGTATTCGCCGTACCGCGCTTCTTCGGAGAAAACGTCTTCCTGGAGCGCGGCTACTATGAAGAGCTGACCGGCGCGATTCGAATGTCGCAGAAGGTGGCCGTTGCAACCGGCTGTCCGGTTCGCTTCGTGCTCACCGCATCCGCTTATCAGGCCCGACAGCAAAGCGCGCTGGGCACGCGTTGCGATACGGCGAGCACGAACTGGAGCGTACCTGTCATGCTCGGCAGCGGTGAGTCACTGGAAGGTTCTGCACCGTCTGGTGTGACGGCAGGACCTGCAACGACGCTCGTGTTTCTGCCGTCGGGGGCAACGAATCTCGGAGCGGACCGAACGATTACCGTGGGCGGCGCTTCATTGTTGATTCATGCCGGCAGCGGATACGTGGATGTGCCATGAAACGACGCATGCGGTGCGAAAGTGGCATAACACTCGTCGAGTTGGTCATGTCGATCGTCATCATCGCCATTGCGGCAGGCGCAGTGCTTGGGCTGCTCTCGCAGACCTCCGGGCACAGTGCCGATGCGATGATCATCGCGCAGGCTGTTTCGATCGGTGAAGCCTACGCTGAGGAGATCGGCCTGCAAAGCTTCGACGATCCCGATGGATCCGATGGCGAAGCGCTGCGCGCCGACTTCGACGACATCGATGACTACGATGGCCTCGTCGACGCCGGTGCGCGCGATCAGTTCGGTAACAATTTGCCCGGACTCGCTGACTATACGGTCTCCGTAAATGTACAAAGCAGCAGCGCACTGACCGGTGTCGCGAGCGGTGACGTGCGCCGCATCGACGTGCGCGTCGTCAATGCGCCATTCGTCGATATGACGCTGACACGTTACCGGACCCGGCTGTGATTCCGGCGATTGCACACAGGCCGCATGACGTGTCCGGCGGTTTCACGCTGATCGAGCTCGTCGTGACGATGTCCGTCAGCACGATCGTCGTTGCATTCGCCGCGATGTTCGTCAGTGTCCCGGTACAGGGTTTCATGGACCAGTCGCGGCGTGTCCGGCTTGTGGACGCTGCGGATTCAGCCGTGCAACGAATGAAGCGCGATGTCCGGCGCGCTCTGCCGAACAGCGTCCGAGTGACGACGAGTGGAAGCACCGTTGCATTGGAACTTCTGGGTACGCTCGACGGCGCTCGTTATCGCCAACAGCCCCCCGGCGGCCCGGCAGCGATGCTGGATTTTACCGCGGCAGACGACAGCTTCAACGTGATCGGAGATTTCGCGCAGATATCGAAACCGTTCAGCTCGACGACCAGCTACTTGTCCGTCTACAACGTTGGCGTTCCCGGGGCGGACGCTTACGAGCTCACCAACGTCATTACACCTGCCGGCACTCAGATCGACATCGTCGATGCGGCGCTCCCGGGCGAGGACCGTGTCACGCTCTCGCCGTCGTTCAGGTTCGCCTGGGGCTCACCCGAGAACCGCGTCTTTCTCGTCGAGGGGCCCGTCAGCTACCTCTGCGATACTGCGGCGCAGACGCTGAGCCGATACACCGGTTATTCGATTGCGGCCGCACACAATTCGCGGGACTCGGCGGCAGAGCTGCTTGCGGCCGGCGCCAGCGCGGATGTCGTCGCCGACCGCGTCGGCGCGTGCAGTTTCACCTACACATCGGGTACGGCAGAACGCTCCGCAGTGCTGACGATCGAGCTGCAGATCACCGAAAGCGGTGAAACGGTCGATCTGCTGGTCCAGACACACGTCGTGAACGCGCCATGAAGCTGCGAACCGCCACATGGTCCGAACAAAGGGGGGTGTCGCTCGTCACGGCAGTTTTCCTGATCGTCGTGCTGGCGAGTCTCGGTACGTTCGCCGTGCGGCTTACGGCCGTTCAGCAACAAACGACCGGTATCGCGATTCACGCCACGCAGGCAATGCTGGCGGCGGAGTCGGGAATCGACTGGGCAGCCTATCGGGCGATCAACGGCGGCGCCTGCACCGCCGCGACACTGACACTGACGGAAGCCGGCGCGAATGGTTTTACGGTCAGTGTGACGTGCTCGCAAAGCGCTCACACCGAAGCCGGCGCCACGATCAATGTCTATTCGATCGAAGCCCTTGCACAGTCAGGCGTCTACGGCGGACCGGACTACGTTTCGCGGCGGCTGCACGCCAGGGTAACCGATGCGAGCTAACAGGACACCCATGCGCGCCACCGGAGTGAATATCGCGGCGCACAGTGGCTTTCGCGTCGCCTGTGTGCTTGCCGGAATGCTCGGAGCATCTGCGGTATCGGCGGCACCCGGTGACACGCTGTTTACCGACAACCTCAACGGTAATCTGAATAAGTGGACAGTCGTGTCATCCGGCGGTGACGCGAACCTCGACAACAAGACCTCCGTTCAGGGACGCTCGCTGGAGCTGCGGTGGGGCACGGTTCGAGTCGAGTCCGATAACATCGACGCATCTGCTGTCGCCGGTGCGCAACTCTCTGCATGGATTCGGCGCGGTTCCGATGCTTTCAGCGAGGATCCGGACACCGGTGAAGACATTTTCGTCGATTACCGCGATGCCGGTGGCACCTGGCATACACTCATGACTTATCCGGGCGAGGACACGCCGGGCGAAATATTCCAGCCGATACTGCCGCTGCCGGCCGCAGCCCTGCATGCAAATCTGAGTGTGCGGTTTCGAACGACCGGCAGTGACGGCGCGGACTGGGACTACTGGCATGTCGACGATGTCGCGGTAACCGAAACCGGAGTCGTTGTCAGCGGTTTCGGTCTCGATAGCTGTGAAGATTTCGAAACCGGCATCGGATCCTGGTCGATCAATTCCTCCGGCGGGGCTGCAGGCACGTCGACGCAGACGTCGCAGTCGCCTTCGACGGCACTGTATACGCGCGGTGGTGCGGTAACGGTGAGGAGTCCGGTGGAGGATCTCTCCGCTGCCGTCAGTGTCGAACTGAGTCTGTGGATTCGTCGTGGCTCCGACGCCTTCAGTGAAGACCCGGACAACGGCGAGGATTTCGTCGTCGAGTTCCTGGATGACGGCGGCAGCTGGGTTCAGCTCGACTCGTTCGACGGTAACGGTACGGCCGGGCAGAGCTATTCGCTGAACTACGCATTGCCGGCGTCTGCACTGCATGCGGGTTTTCGCGTGCGCCTGCGTCAGGTAAACGGTGATTCGGGCAACTGGGACTACTGGCATGCGGATGACGTCTGCCTGACCGGGACAGGGCTCTCACCGATGCTGTACAGCTTCGAAGAAGCGGCCTGGAGCGGTTCAGGTGGCGAAGTCGAGGAATCCGGCGGCAGTGGCCTCGATGGCACGGCGATTGGTGGCGCAGCTATCGGCACTTTTTCGGCGGCGCTGACCGGCAATCCCGGCACCTGCAACTATGGTGACTTTGACGGCAGTAACGACTATATCGAAATCGCCGACGATGATGCCTTTGACCTGACCAGCGCACTCACCGTCGCGGCGTGGATCAACATGCAAACTCTGCCTTCAGAGTTGCACACGATCGTTTCGAAAGACACGAATTACGAGTATCACGTCAACTCGTCCGGTCAGGTGTATTGGTGGTGGAACGACAGTTCAGGAACGACTCGGTCATTTGCGACCGCTGCATCGATCACTTTGAATCAGTGGCACCATGTTGCGATTACTTATGAATCCGGTTCGCAGGTCATCTATATTGACGGTGTCGCGGCAGCGAACCGCTCCTGGTCCGGCAGCCTGACAACGAACGCGCTGCCGCTGTTCATCGGAACGGATTATAATTTCATCTCCCGCGCGTTCGATGGCTACATCGACGAAGTCTATATTGCGGCGCAGGCACTTTCCCCGGCCGAGATCGTTGCCCTTCGCGACGCGACCCACCCTTGTGCGAGCGCCAATGCGCAGTTTTCGATCAATCACGACAACTTCGGAATTCATTGTGTTGCGGAGACGGTCGTCGTCGATGTTCTGGATTCCGTCGCAGGAACGCCGCGCCTGGACTATAACGCGCAGGTTGCGCTTACGACACAAACCGGCAACGGCTCCTGGCAACTCGTCGCCGGCAGCGGTTCGTTTACGGATGCAATCGGCGACGACGGGCTCGCGAGCTATACATGGCCGCTGGGTGAGTCTCAGGCGACGTTCGCGCTTTCCTATCCGCATGGCAATCCGGTGCTGGACATCGATGTCTATCAGCTCAGCGATGCCGGTATTCGCGACACCGATGCCGAAGGACAACTGACTTTCTCGGCCAGCGGATTCACGGTGACGGCTGCTGCGCTGAGCAATCCGCCCCCGGGGATCCCAGGCACGTTCACGACGGCGCAAACAGCGGCCGTGCCGTTCGATCTTCACATCGCAGCTTTCGGACAGTCACCGACGGATCCCGACTGCGGCATCATCGAGAGCTACACCGGCGACATGCCCGTCGCGTTCTGGTCGACTTACAGCAATCCGGCAACCGGTACGGTTGCCGCTACGGTCGACGGCAATCCTGTCGCAACGAGCGAAGGCAGCGCCTCGACACAGACTGTCACATTCACCAATGGCCAGGCAGTCGTTTCCGGTAAATACAAGGATGTCGGGGCGATCGCCATTGCCGTGAAGGACGAGTCGACTACCGATGCAACACAGTTGCCGGTCGGGATCCGCGGCGCGACCGGCGCGTTCGTGTCGCGACCGGCCACGTTCACAGTTTCCGATATCCGTGATGCCTCCGGGAGCATCGTTAACCCGCAGGCCGTCGCGGCAGACGATCCCGTATTCGTCGCAGCCGGCGCGCCGTTCCGTGCAACCGTGACGGCGCTCGATGCGGAGGGTGATCCGACTCCGAACTATGGCCACGAAAGCATCCCGGAGAGTGCGCGCCTCGACGTCGAGCTGCTCGCGCCGGCCGGCGGTGCTGATCCGCCTGTCAGTGCGGCAACGGGCTTTGTTGCTTTCTCCGGCGGCGCGTCGACGGCCGTGGACCTGATATGGAACGAGGTTGGCATCATGCGCGTGCGCCCCGGCGTCGGCGACGCTGATTATCTCGGTGCCGGCGACGTGACAGGCGGCGCATCGGAGAATATCGGCCGCTTCGTGCCCGATCACTTTACGACGCTGATCAACACACCGTCTTTCGCGACGGTTTGTTCGCCGGGGGGGTTCACTTACCTGGGTGAGCGGTTCAACTATCTTACTGCGCCGGAAATTACGGCGACTGCGCGCGCTGTGGGCGGAGCCATGACGCTCAACTATAGCGGCGTGGATTTCTTCAGGATGGATACGGCTGATCTGGGCCTGCGCAACTATACGGCTGCAAGCGGGAGTCTGGACCTGAGCGGGTTACCGATCGTCGATGATCCGGACGTCGTCGAAGACTCGCCCGGCGTCGCGCGCATCACGTTCAGCAGCGGCAGCGGCCTGGCATTTCAGCGGTCCACGCCAGTCGATGCGTTCAATGCGAACGTCGCTCTTTCGATCGATGTCTTCGACGCTGACGGTGTGGCTGCGTCGAGCAATCCGGTCACGTTTGGCGGCGGCAGCGGAATTGCATTTACGAACGGTGCGCAGATGCGCTACGGGCGAGTTCGTTTCGTAAACGCCGTCGGCTCTGAACTCGTCAACCTGCCGGTCGGTTTGTTCAGCGAATACTATCTCGACGCAGCGACCGGCTTCATACGCAATGCCGAGGACACATGTATGTCCGGTGTCGGCGTCGGCTTCACCTCATTCACCGAGGATCTCGCACCCGGTGAGACCTGTGTGCTCGATGCGGGCGCTCCGGGAGCAAGCGGCGCGGGGTGCGCTGTTGCTGCAGCGCCTGGCGATCAGTTCGCGCAACCGCCTGCGGCCGGTTCGTTCAATCTGATTCTCGCAGCGCCCGGCGCGGGCAACTCGGGCAGCGTCGTGATCGAGGCGACGGTTCCGGTGTGGCTGCGATTCGACTGGGATACCGCCGCGGCGGGCGATGAAGACCCGAGTGGCCAGGCGACTTTCGGTCTGTTCGCCGGACAGCCGCGCCACATCTACATGCGAGAGATTTACTAGTGCGGTCAGCCGGCGCTGGCGGCTTTGGCCGTTTTTTCCACGACTGATTCCAGCCACGACGCGAACCCGGCCGCATTGCGTTGAAATCGATTGTGGTCGACGCCAAGCCACTGTCCGTCGACTTCCAGTACGAATGTCGGAAAACCCCGGGCACCGATGCGCTGCATCAGGTTTCGGGTCTGACCGATATGCGTGTCGACATCGGTTGTTTCGAAAGCTTTCGAAAACCCGGCCCTATCGAGCCCCAGGTCGGCAGCGAGAGCGCTCAGCACTGCCTCGCGGACGACATGTCTGCCTTCGACGTAGTGTGCACGTTGAATGGCCTGCAACATTGCGAGCCCCTCGTCTGTGAGGCTGTCGGCAGCGAGCACGGCCCGAATGGTCGGTCTCGAGTCGAGGATGAGGTCCGGGTCAGACAGCAGTTTGTTCCGGTAAGCGTCTCCGAGTGGCTGTCCGCTGATCTGTGCGAGCCTGCTGTCTGCCTGACTGATGTAGTTGCGCATGTCGTCGGGAAGAGTCGTCGGCTCCGGCCACAGCCCGCCCCCGTGCAGCGTCACAGCGAGTTCGGGGTTGCCGGCGGCCGCCTGAACGAGTGGTTCCGCGGCGTAGCACCAGCCGCACAATGGGTCAAAAATGTAATGCAGCGTCGCGGTCATGCGGAATAGAACCTTGCGGCGACATCGGGGTGTGCGCGCAGGCGAATCTTCAGGCAGTTCTCGCCAAATGTCGAGAACACCGGATCGTCCGGGTCCGCGTTCTGCCCGCCGGAGGACTGAGCAGCGAGTTTCGGCGGCAGTTCGATCGGCTCGAAGCGCGCCTCGAGTCGGGGATGCGCGAAGAATGCGATCGACAGGCGCGCCCGACCCGGCGGGGGGCTGACGACTCGATGTGGTGTCGCCCGCAGATAGCCATTGGTTGCAGCCTGCAGCATCTCGCCGAGATTCATCACGTAGCAGCCGGGCCGGCTCGACGCCTGAACGATCCCGTCATTCGTCTGCACTTCGAGTCCGCCCGTATCGTCCTGCAGTATGAACGTCAGCACACCGGAATCATGATGCATGCCGACACCCTGGCCGGTATCCTGGCCCGGGCGCTGCGCCGGATAGCGAATGATCTTCATATGCACGTCCCCGCGCGGGAGCATCGCATCGTCAAAAGTCT
The DNA here is from genome assembly GCA_050114615.1 of Gammaproteobacteria bacterium. Taxonomy (GTDB): domain Bacteria; phylum Pseudomonadota; class Gammaproteobacteria; order Steroidobacterales; family Rariloculaceae; genus JAHEEO01. The sequence continues at coordinate 685 of JASFSB010000055.1, read as the reverse complement.
CGACCGGCTGCCCCATTCCGAGCGCCAGTGCCCGCATCACAGTGACGCCGAGCGGCTCCATCGCCGCCATCCAGGCCAGCGTCGCTTCACGCAGCTCGGGCAGGGACGCCGGCCATTGATTCGGTCCGCGCAGGTTCAGCCAGGGCGGGTCGCCGGCAGCCAGCGTCGGCGCAGGTTCCTCCGGCCCCACGTCCAGTTGTTCACGCCAGTCGCTGATCCCTTTTGTCAGCTCGTCGCCGAGCAAGGTGTATCCGCGGAAATGGCGCGAATTTCCGATCGCAAGTGCGTGCCGTTCGTCTTCGGGCAGCGCAAAGAAGCGTTGTGCCGCATCGAGCAGGTTCTTATCGAGATGCTCTGGCACACCGTGGCCGCGAATGTAGCAAAAGCCGGGCATATGACAGGCCTCGGACAGTTCTCTCGCAACGGCGCGCGCGCCCGCACTGTCCGGGGCGTCGAGAAACGGCTGCAGATCGATGGTCGGCAGCTGCGTCACGTGGCGGCGATCTTTTGAATGTGTGTCGATGACTCGTGGAGTTCCATCAGTCTCGCGCGCGCAAATTCCTTGACGCGAAGGACGCCATTGGGATCCGGAACGACGCACGGAGGGTTGCGGCGCAGCAGCTCCCAGCTCTGGTTGCGGACGACCTGCTCGAGAAACCTTAGATTCTTCTCGACGCATTCCATA
>JASFSB010000054.1:0-8488 GCA_050114615.1 Gammaproteobacteria bacterium | reverse complement strand
ATTGATCCCGACACCGACGACGACATGGCACAACCCATGCGACTCGATACGCGACTCAACGAGCACACCACCGAGCTTGCGCCCGTTCCAGATGAAGTCGTTCGGCCATTTGAGCTGAACATCGATTGCGCAGTGTTCTGCGATGGTTTCGGCAACGGCCGCTCCGGCGGCGAGACTCATTGCTGAGAAACTTCGCGGCGTGCCTTCATAAGTCCACGCGGCCGACATGCAAACCCCGGATCCCAGCGGCGATATCCAGCATCGTTCGAGCCGTCCCCGTCCGGCTGACTGCCACTCGGCGAAACACACTCGCAGCGAATCGGCACCCGATGGCGGATTGTCCAGCAGGAAACGATTCGTCGAGTCGATCTCGGTGAACACATCGATGCGATCGAGACCGAAACGTTCCTCACGGCCGAGCGCGAACTGCAGTCGCTGCGCATCGAGCAGCTCGATGGGCTGGCTGAGCCGATAACCCCGGCCACTTCCGGCTTCGACCCGCAACCCCCAGCGCTCGAGTTTCCTGATCTGCTTCCAGACGGCGGCTCGCGTCATCCCGACTTCCGCGCCGAGGCGTTCGCCGGAGTGAAATTCGCCATCGGCAAGCAGGGCAAGTAATTCCTCTGAATTCAAAGCGTTACGCACTGCGATTGCGTCGCCCCATCCGCGACTCGGTGCCTTTGAGCATTCGTACGATATTTCCTCGATGCGTAAAGATGATGAGTGCCGAGACACAGGTCGAGAACAGCACCAGATTATGCCCCTCGGGGAGACGCAGCCAGGCAAACATCAGCGTCGCTCCGACAGTCGCCAACATGGTCGCAAGACCGACAAAGCCCGTCAGGAACACGATCGCGATCCACAGAGCGATCACGACGGGCGCGAGTGCGGGGGCAATCACGAACAACAGCCCGGCGGCCGTCGCGCCGCCCTTGCCGCCGCGGAATCCGTACCAGACCGGGTAGATGTGTCCGAGTATCACGGCGAACGCGACGCAAAAATACAAGACTTCGCGATCGACGGCCGCGTCGATTCCGATACCCGGCAGATCCAGGCCGGGAATAAGGATCACGGCCGCGATGCCTTTTCCAACGTCGATCAACATGACGAACAAAGCGAAGGCCTTACCCTGGGTGCGCAGCGCGTTCGTGCCCCCGGCATTGCCACTGCCGAGTTTGCGAATGTCGACACCACCGCGCAGGCGTCCGACGACAAGGCTGCCCAGAAATGAGCCAATCAAATAAGCCGCAGTGAATTTGAGTCCGAGTTCCAGCATCTTTGCGTCACTACCTCATTCGCCCAGCCAGCCACGCCGAAGCGCGTGCTGGCGCTCATCCTCGCTCTCTCGCACACACAGTCGATACGACTGAGGCGGAGCGGGACCCGGCACGGCTACGGACTCCAGCAACTCATCGCCACGGAAGAAACTCACGGGGATTTCTGCCCCGATTCCGAAGCGATTCAATAACGCGTTCATGTTTGCCGACGTCACCTTCATGTGATGCAGAGCAATGATGATATCGCCTGGATTCAGTCCGGCAGCCTGGGCCGGCCCGCCATCGAGCACCGTGACGCACTCGACGCCTTCACTCGTCGCCTGAGAAATGATGCCGAGCCATGCGACGGACTCCGATTCCACCGGCACCAGATCGATCGCCAGATCCGCAAACAATTCCACCAGTGGCAGGTCGCTGGTGCCACGAATCGTGCGGTCGAAGAATTCGGTCAATTCCTCGCCTGCCAGTCGCTTCGCCAGTCTCTCGAAACCGTCCTCCGGAAGTCCGATATTGCGCGCGCCGAACTCGCGCCACAGCGCCAGCACGACGTCATCGAGCGCGATTCGCGAGTCGTGTCGGCGGCGGATTTCCAGATCGAGTGCGAGCGCCACCAGCGCACCTTTCGAGTAATAGCTGACGCCGGCGTTCGGCGAATTCGCATTCGGCTTGTAGAGCTTGTCCCAGGCGTCGAAACTCGACTCCGAGAGGCTCTGCACCTGCCTGCCCGGCACGCGCAACACGCCGGAAATCAATTCGCTCAGTCGTTCCAGGTAAGCCTGCTCGTCTATCAGGCCGCAGCGAAGCAGGAATCGGTCCTGGTAGTACGAGGTAATCCCTTCGAATACCCACAACAATCGCGTCAGGTTTCTCTCGGAAAGACGGTAAGGCGTGAATGCGGCAGGTTTGCTGCGCTTGACGTGCCAGGTATGGAAGTACTCGTGACTCGCGAGGGACAACATACGCTGATAGCTTTTGGTCATGCCGCGCGCCTGCGCGCCAGGAAGCGTCGTACGATCAAACATCAGGACGGACGAACAGCGGTGCTCGAGACCACCGTAGCCATCTGCCACGATCAGACACAGGAAAAAGTAATGCTCGAAAGGCGGCAGCGCGCCGAAGAATGCGATCTGTTCGCCACACAATCGGCGCAAATCCTCAGCCACACGTTCAAGATCTCCATCGTGGCGCCCGAGCACGACCAGTGAATGAGGCACACCACCAGCCTCGAACTCCACCCGATCTATGTCACCGATGACGAATGGATGGTCGAGCAATTCATCGTAGTCCGCCGCACGATATTCGCCGAATCCGCGGGCGTCCACAGCGACTGCCGCCATTGCGCTCGCCACCTGCCATTTATCGAGCGGCACGCCCGGCACCTCGAGAATCAGCCGAACCGCGGTATCGGGCTGATTTCGCGCACGTACGAACAGGCACGGTCCATTGAACCAGGCTCGCTGCGCGTCGAACCAGGCACCGCGCACCGACTCATCGAGCGCATAGATGACCAGCCGCAACGTGACGCTGCGGCTGTGTGCCTTACAGCGCCATACATTGTGGGCGATTTTTTCGACTTCGATGGATTCGCCCCGGCTGCCGAATGCCTCAGCACGTACTACATGCTGCGCGTATTCGCGCAACAGATAGCTGCCCGGTATCCAGGAAGGCAGTTCGAAATCCTCGATCTCGCCGGCAATTTCGACATGGCAGTCTACTTCGAACCAATGACGACTGGCATCGGCGAGACGAACTCGATACTCGATCAACGACTTTGGCCTCGGTCGACCCCGCTAAACGTCAGCCATTTTCTCACATCGCCTTCGCGGTTCGGAGGCCGATGTTGCATTCGCCTGATTTGCCTCCTATCGTTGATGGCCTCCCAGGAGTCAGGCATGGCGCGCACGATCATCGTACTGATCAGCTGCGGACTGTTTTCGGCTGCCCGATCGGCGCCGGGTGTAGTCTCGATCAATCTGTGCACGGATCAGCTTCTGCTGAACGTCGCGGCTGCCGATCAGATTCTTTCTCTGAGCTGGCTTGCCGCCGATCCGGACGAGTCGATGCTTGCCGACGCTGCGAGGACGTATCCGCTCAACCGTGGAACTGCCGAAGAAGTCATTCGCCTTGCGCCCGATGTCGTGACCGCCGGGCGATATACCAATCCTTATACGAAGTCGTTGCTCAAAAGGCTGGGTTTCACAGTCGTCGAAGTCGATCCTGCCCGAAGCATCGCGGACATCGAAAGGAATCTCTTGCTTGTCGGCGAAGCGATCGAAAGGACTCAGGCTGCCGAGTCGGTCATCGCCGCATTGCGTATTCGACTGGGAAATCTGAAGAGTTTCGACCGACAGACATCATCGGTGCAAGCCATCGTCATGCGACCGGGCGGATACACGATCGAACGCGATTCAATCGCGAGCGAAATGCTGATGCTCGCCGGCATCGAGGATCAGGCCTCTGCAATGGGACTGGATGCCTGGGGAAGCCTGTCCGTCGAAACGCTGCTGCGCGCCGATCCGCAGCTTCTGATCGTGAGCGACTACAAGCTCGATACCGCATCACTCGCTAATGCATGGTTTACGCATCCGGCAATCGCCACACTGGCTCGTCAGCTCCCGACAGTGAGTCTGCCCGTCAGTTACTGGGCCTGCGGCGCGCCGCAAAGCCTCGATTCGGTCCCGCTACTCGTCGACTCGATATCAGCCCGCCAGTGAATTACCGAGCCCTCATCCGGATTCTGCTGGTCGGGGTCCTGATCGTCAGCGTCGCGTCACTGTTCATCGGCCGAACGAGCGCCGGACCGGCGTTCGGACTTGGCGACCCCGAAATCGCCGCGACGGTGCTGCGCGAGCTCAGACTTCCGCGCACCGTCCTCGGACTGCTGGTGGGTGCAAGTCTCGGACTGTGCGGCGCCGGCCTGCAGGGCCTGCTGCGCAACCCGCTCGCCGAACCTGGGATTCTCGGCACCTCGAGCAGTGCGGCTTTTGGCGCGGTCATCGTCTTTTATTTCGGCCTTGCATCACAGCGCTCGCTGCTCCTGCCGGCCGGGGCAGTCGCCGGTTCGCTCGCCTCCCTCGGACTCATCTATGCATTGGCGGGCAGACACGCCAGCCTCGTCACGCTCGTGCTGACCGGTATCGCGATCAACGCGTTCGCGGCCGCACTGACGTCGCTGGCGTTGAACTTCGCGCCGAGCCCGTATGCGGCGCTGGAAATCCTGTTCTGGATGCTGGGGTCGCTCGCTGACAGAGAGCTGACCCAGGTCGCAATCGCGGCAGCAGTGATGGCGCCAGGCTGGTGGCTGGTCAGCCGAACGGCGGTCGGGCTCGATGCGCTCGTCCTGGGCGAGGAGACCGCGCGTTCTCTGGGACTCGATCCGAAAAGGACTCAGGTCCTCGTGCTCGGCGGTACCGCACTGGCTGTCGGGGCCAGCGTCGCTGCCGCCGGCGTGGTCGGATTCGTCGGCCTCGTTGTCCCGCACATCATGCGCGGATTCGTCGGGCATCTGCCTGGCCGCCTGCTGTTGCCGAGCGCGCTCGGCGGCGCAGGTCTGACGGTGTTCGCCGATATCGTCATCCGGCTGCTGCCGGCCGGACCGGAACTCAAACTCGGCGTCGTGACGGCATTGATCGGAGCGCCGTTTTTTCTGCACCTGATCGCTGCTGCACGCCGAGGGACGCTGCAGTGAGTCTGGTGCTCGACAACGTCAGCGCTGCCTATGACGGCCACCGCGCGCTGGCTTCGGTGAGTCTGACAATCGATACACCCGAACTGACCGGCATCATCGGGCCCAACGGCGCTGGCAAAAGCACATTATTGAAGTCGATTGCGGGACTCACGGGCCGGACCGGCGCCATCAGCCTCGATTCACGCCGCCTGGACGATCAGCCCGCCGACCTCGTCGCACGAACCGTTGCCTGGTCCGCTCAGTCGAACCATCCTGCCTGGCCCGTCACGGTGCATGAAGTGATACGTCTGGGGCGCCTGCCTCATCGTAACGACCCTGAAGTGTCGTCACGCGACGCGCAGGCGATCGACGGCGCCATCGAAAAGATGGCGTTAGCAGCGCTGGTGGACCGTCGCATCGACGCGCTGTCCGGCGGAGAGCGCTCCCGCGCGCTGCTCGCGCGCGCATTGTGTACGGAAGCGAGCGTACTGCTCGTCGATGAGCCGACTGCGGATCTGGATCCTTACCACGAGCTCAGGACGATGGAGGTTCTGCGCGAGGAAGCGCGCCGTGGCGTACATGTCCTGGCAGTCCTGCACGATCTTTCGCTGGCAGCACGATTTTGCGATCGCGTCATCGTCCTTCATGACGGGAGCGTTCGTGCGCACGGAACTCCGGCAGAGATTTTCGAACAGCCGCTGCTCCGGGATGTCTACCGAATCCATGCGCTCATTGAGCGCCACGAGGATTCGGTGGTCGTCGTGCCGTGGCGTCGACTGGATTAGGCTGTCCGTATCATGCCACTGGCGCTGCTAAAGGGAATCTCGAAGCGATATCACAACACGGTCGTTCTCGACCGCGTGGATCTGAGTCTGGAGGAGGGCGAATTCGTCGCATTGATCGGCCGCAGCGGTTCCGGCAAATCGACGCTGTTGCGAATACTGGGCGGTCTCGAGCCCCCGGACGCAGGTTCCGTGGAATTCGCCGGAAAAGAAATCACAATGCTCAGCGAGCAGGGGCTGTCGGAGTTTCGCCGTCGCGCGCTCGGCTTTGTGTTCCAGAGCTTCAATCTCGTCGAAACGCTGACCGTCGCGGAGAATGCCGGTATTCCCCTTTACCTCAACGGTTACGATCATGCGGCAGTGACGGCGCGCGTCGACGAACTGCTTTCCAGGCTTGGAATCGTCGAGCACGCCGATAAATTCCCTGACGCGCTGTCGGGCGGCGAGCAACAAAGAGCAGCCATTGCACGTGCGCTCGCCCATCATCCCAGACTCGTCATCGCTGACGAACCGACGGGGAACCTGGACGATCAGACAGCAGAATCTGTAATGGAATTGCTGGTTCACGAATGCCGTAGCCAGCGAGCCGGTCTGATCGTGGCCACACACAGCGACGAAGTCAGTATACGATCGAACCGGACCATTCAACTCGTCGGCGGCAATCTCGAGACATTGCGATGATCAGATCGATGCTCCTGATCTCCACCTGGCGGTTTCATCGGCGGCACTGGATTCAAATGACGCTCAGCATCGCGGGAATCACGCTTGGCGTCGCCGTATTCGTAGGCGTAGATGTGTCAAATACCAGTGCAAACGCAGCGTTCGAATCGTCAGCCGAGTTTGTCCGCGGCGCGACAACGCACCGGCTGCTGTCACTTGGAGACAGCCTCGACGAACGATGGTTCGTCGACCTGGTCGCAGCGCGGGGACTGACGGGAGCACCGATCATCGACGCGGCTGTTCGGATCCCCGGTACCGGGGCACGCGCAAAACTTCTGGGTGTCGACCCTATCGAGGAAGCTGCCTTTCGCGACGCCACACGACTCGGACTGCTGGGCGGTTCGGCGTCGGAAACACTGATTACCGTGCCGTCGACAGCCGTCGTTTCGGGCGCATTGCTGAGCCCGGCATCATCCGATTCATTGTCGATAAGAACCGGCAGCGGCGCGCATACGCTGCAGGTCGCGGGCACGTTACCGCGTGAGGCAGGTGTCGCGGACATGATCGTCACAGACATTTCGACGGCACAGGAAATCATGGGAATGATCGGCCGACTCACTCGGATCGATCTCATTTTGAATTCGGATCAGGAGTCCTGGCTGCGCGAAAATCTGCCGCGGGGAACCGCACTCGTTACCGCAGGGAACGAGAACCAGGCATTCGAGGAACTCAGTAAAGCCTTTAGAATCAATATACTGGCGCTCGGCCTGCTGGCGCTCGCCGTTGGCATGCTGCTCGTCTATTCGAGCGCAAACTTCGCTCTCGTACAACGCGCACACGCGTTTGGGATTCTGCGGACGCTCGGGATCAACCGGCGTGAGCTTGCGCTCAGTATCCTTCAGGAATTCCTGTTGCTCGGACTCATTGCATCGCTGATCGGCGTAGTGCTCGGTCATGCGCTGGCCGGCGCTTTGATCGACCTGATGCTGTCCACAATCAGCGACTTCTCGTTTCGCGGCAACGTCGCGGTTGACGCGGCCGGTGGATGGCTCTACGCGAAAGGCGTCGTTATCGGCATTGCGGCCACCCTGCTTGCGGCAATCGGCCCGATACTCCACGCCACACAGCGCGACGCGCATGCCGCACTGCGGCGTAGTGCACTGGAGGCGCGCTCGCAGGAACGCACGGCTGCGGGCGTATGGGCATCTTTGCTGTTGTCGCTAATCGGTGCCGTGCTGCTCGCCTGGCCTTCGCGAAGCCTCATCGTCGCTTTTGCCGGACTGTTTGCAGTGCTCGCCGCGGCGGCCTGCGCCGCACCGGCGCTGGCGAAACTCCTCGTGTCCGGATTCTCGCGGCTCGCCCGTCGACTGCCCGGCTTCATCACCTTGCAGGCATCGCGCAACGTATTGGCGCAACAAAGCCGAATCGCGGTCGCTGGCGCCGCATTGATGCTGGCTGTCGCCTGCGTCATCGGCGTTGGCGTAATGATCGACAGCTTTCGTTCGAGCCTGCAGTCATGGCTCGATACGACACTCACATCGGATATCTATGTGAACTTATCCGGCAACGCTGCGCTCGCGAACGCGCTGATCAGCTTTATCGAGTCAGATCAACGGGTTGAAGACTTCAGCCTGACACGATTCGCAAGCTTACCGAGTGCCTGGGGCACATTATCGATACGTGCCTTCCAGCCAGCAGAGCGCGGCTGGGGAATCCAGGTGATCGCCGGGGACGTGGAATCTGCGACATCACGTCTGGAATCAGGGAGTGGTATCGCCATTACTGAGCCGTTCGCTCTTCGCTCCGGGCTGACTGCGGGCGATCAATTGCGACTGCCTGGGGACGTTGGCGAACACAGTTTCGAAATCGTCGCCGTTTACCGCGACTACGATGCCGGCGGGGCGGCTGTACTGATGGCGCTGTCACAGTTCCGCCAGCTGTGGAGAGACGATTCGGTCGATGGCATCGGCATAGAAGTTGCGGCGGCTGCTGATGTGAGTGCAGTTGAAACGGACATCGCACGTCAGTTACCGCAGGGCGCTGCTCGAATTACCACGGCAACTGGTATCAGGCGAATTTCTCTGGAGATCTTTGATCGCACT
>JASFSB010000053.1:0-8563 GCA_050114615.1 Gammaproteobacteria bacterium | reverse complement strand
TCCGGCAAACGCGAGCACGAGCAGAATGAGAAACCCGATGCGCAGCGCGAGCAACAGCAGATACTGCAGATTCTTCGCGAGCACCCGGCGCGGCTCGCCCGGCTCGAGAAACATCAGCGAGCTGAACGACTGCTTATTGGGATTTTCCGACGACAGCCGATGCAGCCATACCGGCAGCGCGACGCCGAGCAGACCGACCAGAAACAGCGGTGCAAGCAGGCTCACGACAGACCCTCGGAATCGTTCACGCTATCAGGCTCTGCGCTTGCGGAAGTTGAAATAGCGCCGCAGCACGTCACCGAGCGGCTGACTCGTGTCACAGAGAAAATAATCAGCGCCGGCCCGCATTGCCGACTTCTCCAGCGCGTCGATATGCGCGCGAATGCGCTCGCGATAGCGCGCCTGCATAAATGAAGGCGACACTTCCATGCGCTCCTTTGTCTCCATGTCCTCCATCAGCGCCGACTCACGCAGCCGGGGCTCGAGCTCTTCCCTGTCGAGCACCTGCAGCAACAGTACGTCCTGCCCCTGATACGCCAGCGGCTTGATCGCCTCGAGCATCTCATCGGGGTCGAAGTAGAAATCGGAAATCATCGTGACGAGTCCGCGCCCTTTCTGAAATTCATTGAAGCGCCGAAACGTTTCGTCGAGCTCGGTGCCCGTGCCGGGCTCGGCTCGGTCGATCGCATGCAGCACGCTTTGCACGTGACCAGGCCGCGACGAGGCGGGCCTATGCTCGCGTACGGTCTCATCGAACACCATCAGGCCCACAGCGTCGTGCTGCCGCGAAGCGAGGTAGGTCAGCGTAGCCGCAAGGAACTTGCCGTACTGAAGCTTGCTGACCGGGCCGGAGGAATACCCCATCGACGCACTGGCGTCGAGCAGTATCTCCAGGCGCGTGTTCGTCTCACCGATATAGCGCTTGATATACGTTCGATCGGTGCGCGCGAATACGTTCCAGTCGACGAATCTGGGGTCGTCGCCTTCGGAATAGGCACGGTATTCGGCGAATTCCTGGCTGAATCCGAACCATGGCGAACGATGCAGGCCGATCAGAAAACCCTCGACAACCGCGCGCGCAATGAGATCGAGGTTGCCCAGTTCCGCGAGGACCTCCGGGCGGAGCAGGTCGCGTGCAGGAACGGCGCTCATGCCTGGGCGATATGGCTCACGCCGCAGCCGATGAGCTGCTCACACCGTCGACGAGTTGCCGGAGCACTTTGTCGGTGTCCATGCCGTCAGACTCCGCGAAGTAATTCGTGAGCACACGATGCCTCAGCACGGGCAATGCCAGCGCGTTGATGTCTTCGCGCGTCACATGGAAACGCCCCGCCATCAGTGCGCGGGCTTTCGCTGCCAGCGTGACGAACATCGTCGCACGCACACTGGCGCCGTACTGAATGTATTTGCGTACGACCTCCGGTGCGAGCGGATCGTCGGGGCGAGTCGCGCGTATGAGGTCCACCGCATAGCGGTTGACGGATTCCGCAACGGGCACTTCACGGACGATCGCCTGATACTGCAGAATCTGCTCCGGGGTCGTGCACGCTTTGACTGCAGGAATATCCATACGGCTGGTATAACGATTGACCACCTCGACCTCGTCGTCGCCGGTCAGATAGTCGAGAATCACATTGAACAGAAACCGGTCGAGCTGCGCTTCCGGCAGCGGATAGGTGCCCTCGAGTTCGATCGGGTTTTGAGTCGCAAGCACGAAGAACGGTCGCTCGATATCGTGCTGTTTGCCGCGTACCGTTGCCGAAAATTCCTGCATCGCCTCGAGCAGCGCAGCCTGCGTCTTCGGCGGTGTGCGGTTGATTTCGTCGGCCAGCAGCACATTTGCGAAAATCGGCCCCGGAACGAACGTCCACTTGCGGTGTCCGGTCGTAATATCCTCCTCGATGATGTCCGTGCCGGTGATGTCGGTCGGCATCAGATCGGGCGTGAACTGAATCCGCTTGAAACTCAGTCCCAGCGCCGAGGCCAGCGTGCGCACGAGCAGCGTTTTGGCGGTGCCGGGCATACCGGTAATCAGGCAGTGGCCACCGACGAGTAACGTCAGCAAGAGGTGCTCTACGACCTCGTCCTGGCCGATGATGACTTTGCGCACCTCAGCGCGGATTTCATCGAACGAAGCCCTGAAACGCTCGATGAGCTCACGGGCTTCCTCTGTGTCGAATTGGTTCGTGCTCAAAGTAAGGTCTCCAATAGCATGTCCTGCGCTTCACGAAAGTGCGGAGCAATTTCCAGAGCATACAATAAATGTTCGCGGCTCAACTCCGCTTCGCCTGCATCGAGAAAAGCCTGCGCCAGGCGGAAGTGCGCGCTTGCCTTGTCATGCGGATTCATCGCGAGCAGCGCGCGGTACTCGGCGATTGCTTCATCGGCGCGCCCCAGCGCCCGCAGCCAGTCGCCGTAATCTGCATGCAGCTGCTCCTGCAGTGGTGCGACCAGGGTCAGCGCCTGCGCCGTGTCGACCGCGAGCTCGGTGCGGCCGCCGTCGTGCTGCCGGCGCGCGAGATCGTACAGTGCATCCGGGTTGTAACCACCCAGATTCAGGTACGTCTGCAGCGTCGCCTGTGTCGCTTCATCCAGGCCGAGCTCCGCCTGCGCACGCGCCCTGACCAGATAGGCGCTGCCTTCGTCGACGTATTCGGGGAATAACGCAATGGCTTCGTCGGCAAACTCGATCGCCGCATCCCAGTTCTGCTCCCCGGCGGCGCGATGCGCGGATTCCTGCGCCGCCTGCCAGGCTTCCATGTTTTCGATGATCGTGCCGAATTCCTCGTCGACAAAGCCGGCGAACAGCTCGTCGAACTCGGTGGCGGACAAACCGGTCGCAACCGCCAGCGCAGCTTCGGTATCGGCGCCATCGGTAAACGCATGCAGCATCGCAGACAGTCGTTCCTGCCCGAAGCGCTCAGAAATGAAATGACAGATCAGCCCCGCCTGCATGTAGGAGACGATGATCTGCGAAGGATATGTCGGCCTGATGAACCCGCGATCGAGCTCCGCGATCGGCAGCAGCTTGTCCTGCGCCAATGCTTCCATGAACGAGAGCGATATATGCCGGCCTTCGAGCGGGCCGGTGCTCCACTCTTCATGGACCGAGACGCCCTCGCTGAACCAGCGCGGCACCAGGTGATTGGTTGCCTCGAGCGTAAAGATGTGCGCCATCTCGTGCCACAGGGTCGTACCCCAGTGAAACTCGCCGCGCGGCCTGCCGGTCGGACTGTCCATCGCGACCAGATAACCGAACGTAACACCGAGCAGGCCGATACCCGGCAGTCCCGCAGTACGGACGGCAAAGTCATCGTGCTCGGGGTACAGCTCCACGATGACCGGTTCCTTCAATTCGAAGTCGTAGCGCTCCGTGAAGGTTCTGATGCTTTCGTTGACCAGATCGAGCGCATACGGCTCGAGCACCGGCGTCTCGTCTTCGTGGAGTCTCAGAAAGACCCGCGGCACCTTCGTGCCGTCGATCTCCATCTCGCCGTGCCCGGTAAACGTAAAGTTGTCGAGACTGTCGAGCAACCGCAGTGTGTTGACGACCTGAGTACTGAACGGGTCTCCCGCATAGGCAATGCGCAGATGCTCGGATCCTTCCTCGACGTGATTATCACGCAGCAGATTGATGCCCAGCTCAGCGTGCGCGGACCATAATCGCGGTTCGGCTGCGACCGCTTTGCGCAACAACTCGACGGCTTCGCGATAACGTCGGGTGATGATGTAGAAATACGCCGGAGTTGCGTAGGCCTCGCCATAGTTGGGATTGAGCTCGAGCGCGCGTTCGGTCCACTCACTGTCCGTGACGTCGCGCAACAGATCGACGGATGCGAGCAGGGCATAAATTTCCAGCGGCGTAACGTCGCGCTCACGGGCCACGCGCAGCGCATGCTCGAGATTATCGGCAGCCGCATCGATTGCGCCATCCTCGAGCTGTAGCCGCGCGCGCAGTAACAGCGCCTCAACGTCGTCCGGCTCTTCATCGAGAATCTCATCGAGCCACTCATTGGCCTGCTCGCTGAATCCCGCCGCACCGATCTTCACGAGACCGCGCTTTGCCGGACGATATGCCGGGTCGAGTTCGAGGGCCTCCTGAAAGAGCTTGAAAGCCTCGTTGTTTTCGTGGCTCGCCAGAAACAGCTCACCCCAGCGCGTCCGCAATTGCGGATCCTCGGGATATTCGCGGATCGCGGTTTGAAAATAGCTGTTGGCGGCCTGGAATTCACCGAGCCGACGCGAGGCGTCAGCCTTGATACGCGGGTCTTCGTCTTCATCGACCAGACGCAGGAAACACTGCTGCGCGCCGGTTTCGTCACTGGCGTACAGCAGCGCATCGCACCGGCGGAGCTGTTCAGGCCGGTCTTCGGCGTATTCCACCTCGAACGCACCGGCGGACGCTGCGGCACACAGGCAGACGATGCTAGTCAGTCGTAACAGAGGCATCGTCGGAGTCCCCGGCTATCGCTGCATCGAGCTCACGTCTGGCAGTCGCAAGCTCGACGAGCAACGCCTGAAGCTGATTCAGGTATTGATCGTTCGGCATCGAATCGCGCTGCGCGCGCAACTCGGCGATCTGCTCTTCGAGCGCATCGAGTCGCTGTGTCAATTCGCGCTGCTCAGGCGTCGCATCCGCGCGCGCAACCAGGCGCGATGCCGCAAAACGTTCGGCGCCATCGCCGGCAAGCTGTGGATGCTCCGTCGCCAGCGCATCCTCTTCGTCATAGCTGTCAGCAACACCGCGTTCCGCGAAATCGAAAGCTTCGCGCGCCGTGATGATGCCGTTCTTGTTGAGATCCGCGGCATCGCTCGACAGTGCGCGCGCCCAGTATTCACCAAATCGGGTCGCATTTCTTTCGGCGCCGCTGCGGGTTGCCGTAATCAGCGTTCTGCCCTCACCTGCCCAGTCCTCGAGCACTGCGCCACTGGCGCTCGTTGCGTTGACGACGAGCACGCTGCCGGCGGCGAGCTGGCCAAGCAGTTCAGCCAGACGCGCGCCGTCGAGATCGCGACCCGGCACGTTGAATTTGTAGCGCTCGCCGTCGTAACTGCCGTGCCCGAGCAGAAACACGGCAACGCTGTCGGCCGCACCGGCTCGCTCAGCCAGATCGGCGAACGCCTGCTCGATCGCTTCACCCGTGGCAGCCGCGCCGGCGAGCACCTGAACGTTTTCGGACGCAGCAACGCTGGCACGCGCCACTTCAGCGAGCTGCCGAGCCTGTTGCTCGAAGCGTTCGGCATACTCGGGCACCCCGCCCAGGCCGCCGACGATGAGATAGTACGACGCGGCGTTCACGGGCGTGCCCGGGATGAACACGCCGGCGCTCAGCATGGCAATCAGTGCGATTCTCACAATCGCCCCCAGCGCAATCTGAGCAGCCATTCGCCGGCCTTGAGCAATGCCAGCAGCAGAAACAACACAGGCATGTTCCACAACGCGAGCAGTTGCCGTTCAACGACCCCGGCCTCGGAGAAACTAATCGCCTCCGCGAGACCGTCAAGCTCGTCGACAGAGAAGTAGCGTCCGCCGCTGGCTGCGGCGATACGTTCGAGCAACGCGCGATTTTGCTGCAGCTGAAAATGCTCCGCCACGCCATCCTCGCGGCGCACCGCGACGCGCGCGGAACTCGCAATCGGCTCACCATCGGGCTGCGCCGCCGTGGCCTCGAACCGGTAAATCCCCGGCACCGCTGCCTCGTAATTCGCGGCATAGACGCCAGGCTGGCCCGGCACCGGAAGCATTTCGACCGTCTCCGCGGCTCCGCTGGCGTGTACGGCGCGCACCGTGACCTTCGAGGTGATGTCGGCGTCGAATGCCGCGTTCTTCAGTTCGGCACGCAATTCCACCGTTTGCTCATCTGCGTAAAAAGCCCGGTCGGAACGCAGCGTGATGCGTTGCGCTGCCCGCGTCACGAGCGCCTGCAGCATCTGCCGCCAGAAAATCTCGTGATGCTCGTCTTCATACGGCATCTGCATCTGCCAGCGCCACGTTCCACCGGTCGCCAGTACGTACACGTTTCCGAGACCGTAGCGCTGATGCACGAGTAACGGCTGCGGATCGGAATTGGCGATCTCGGCATTGAGCAGCACGTCCGCCGCAGGCTTTACCGCCCCCAGAAACTGAAAATCAGCCAGTTCCGGCAAGCTGTCCCAGGCGGCGCGATTGACGTCATCTTCGGCGGCGAAACGCGTGAGCAATGCCCGCTCGCCAGCCTCGGTCAGGGCCGCTTTGGCCGGCATGCGGACAAAGCTCGGTGCGTCGAGGTCAGGCAACTCGACGGGCAGAATTTCCGCAACGCTCGTCACGCCCCAGCCGCCGTCGGCGAGTCCGCGACGTCCACCGAGCATCAGCAGACTGCCGCCGCGACGACTGACGAATTCACGAATCATTTCGTGCTGCGCTTCGCTCAACGCAGCAGCCTCATAGCTGCCAATGATCAGTGCGTCGTATTCGAACAGCGTTTCCTGATCGACAGGGAATCCGTCGGCGAGTTCGTCGGGCACCGCGATGCCCTGCCGATAGTGCTTGTTCGGTGTCGTTCGCAGCATGCTCGCCAGACGCAGCGGTGCATTTTCATCGAGCGCGCGGCGGATAAATTTGTATTCCCAGCGCGGCTCACCTTCGATATAGAGCACGCTGCGACGTAACTCAGGCACCTCGACCGGCCGCAGCTGCGTGTTGTTCAGAACGTTGCGCTCATCGGGCAGCGCGTCGATCGTGAAGCGCAGATCGCGTACGCCGGCTTCGCCGATATCGAGATCGATCTGCCGTGTAATTACGCCGGCGCGATTCGGCAGCGTGATGGTCTGCGAGGCGAGGATCGCCTCACCGTCATAGACCTTGAGTTCCGCAAGACCGCCGCCGCCGTGGCGAATACTGACCTGCGCGCCCGCCGTCGAACCGGCTGGGCCCTCTGCGGCGATGATGACATCTTCGAGCTCGACATCTTCCTCGAGCACCTCACGGCCGACACCGACGGTATGCACCGGCACACCGTATCCGGCAATTTCCGCAATCGCCGCCGTATCGAACGTCTGAGAATTGTCGACGCCGTCGCTGACGAGCACGACGGCAGCCAGCCCGCCCGCATTCGCACCACGCAGCACATTGAGCAGACTGTCACCCAGACGCGTGACACTGCCCGAAGCGACGAGGCCGTCGAGTGACGTCAACGGCGCCGGTGAATCCGAGAACGAATACAGATCGATGCTCAGCGATCCCTCGAGCGACGGTATGATTTCGCTCTCGATTGCGGCGGCGCCCACCTGCAGCCGAGCGCCGCGCTGATCGCCGTAGGCCATGCTTTCGGAGCGATCGAGGAGTATCGCGACGGAATTCTGCTGCGGGCGCAGCGTCTGGGTGAGCAGTGACGGTCGCCATAACATGAACAGTGCCGCAGCCCAGAGCCCTGCCTGCAGGACGCCGAGAACGATAAGGCGCCCCGCCCCGAGACCGCGCCGATACCACACGAGGGTTGCGCCGAGCACGATTGCGCCGAGGATGACAAGCAACGCAAGCAGCCACAGCGGCCAGCCGCTCGCGAATACGAACTCGCCTCGGTCAAACGTTGCCCGAGAGTATTTGAACAGCAGCTCAAACAAAAACCGGCGGCCTCAATCGTTGAAATGTCGTGAACTCCGTGGGTGCATCCGTGAAGGGTGCACCGACGCGAATCGTCGGTCCGATAGTATCACTTCATTGAGTCTCAACGAGCAGACTAAGTTCCGGGGCCCCGCGGCCGGTGCGAGCGCGCCGGAGGAGCACGCACTGCGATGCACCAGGGCTGTGGCCGGTTACCTTGCACGAAACCGCGCGGGTGAGTAAAAGGATGCGATGCCAGGCGACGATGTCAGTTATTCAAGGCCGTTGCGCGCAGCCCTGATTACGTTCGCTGCGGCTACCTTCGTCGTCTGCGCCTGGGGCGACGAGTTCGGTTATGCGCCGGACGAACCGGAGGCCGAGTTTCACTTCACTCGACTCGTCTACGACTCCCCTGGCGGCTACGGCTCAGACTACTTCGGTGTCGATTACCCGGAAGCCGAGTATCACTTTATGCAGGGTGTGACGCGCCTGACCCGCGTCGAGGGCGCCCGGCGCAGCCGAATGTTCCGCATCACCGATCCACACATCTTCGATTATCCGTGGCTATACGCCGTCGAGGTCGGCTACTGGTACCTGAACAGCACCGAGGCCGAGCGCATGCGTGAATATCTGCTGCGCGGCGGGTTCCTGATGGTCGACGATTTCCACGGCACGCGCGAATGGAATCGGTTCGTCGAAAGCATGCAGCGCGTGTTTCCGAACCGACCAATTGTCGATATTCCCGAAGCTGACGAGGTTTTGCACGTTCTCTACGATCTCGACACTGAATCACAGATTTATGGCATTCGACCCCTCATGATGGGCATGACTTACGAGTATGACGGCGTCGACCCGAAATGGCGTGGAATTTACGACGACGACGGGCGGCTGATGGTCGCGATCAACCACAACATGGATCTCGGCGACGCCTGGGAGCATGCCGATACGCCGCAGTACCCGCAGCATCTGACTGCACTC